>CASDTU010000043.1 GCA_949283775.1 uncultured Bacillota bacterium | reverse complement strand
TCCGCCGAACGCGCGGACCGCTGAAAAATACTCGGAAAACGTCGGCCCGACGGCTACCGCGTCTTTGCCCGCGATCGACGCCGCAAACGCATAAATCAAATCCGCCGCGCCGTTTCCGACGAGAATTTTTTCCGTCGGAACGCCCTCTTTTTCCGAAAGGGCGCGGCGCAGCTCTCCGCAGCCCGTATCCGGATATTTGCCGCAGGCATGTTTTAACGCGCGCCGCGCCGCGCGCAGCGCACATCTCGGCGCCCCCAGCGGACTTACGTTGATGGAAAAATCCAGCGCCGCATCCAAATCGCCCCCGTGTCTGTTTCCGCTAAACCGCATCGCCTTCTCCTCCCGTGTTTTTCTTGCCGACTTTCAACAAAAAATGAAATGATTTTTTTCTTGCCGACTTTCAACAAAAAATGAAATGATTTTTTCTTTTACAACATCCGGCGCCTTTTGCCTTTCTTTCCTTTGCCCTGTTTTCTTTCGCGCGCCCTTTGCGGCTATACGGATCCACCTCTTCAAGGCGGCCGATTTACGCCGATTTTACGCCGAATGTATGCCGAATTTATACTAATTTGTACTAAATTTATACCGATTTTGTACCGAAATTATACCGATTTATGCCAAAATGACAAACAGCAAGATGCAATACAGGGCGGACAAGACGGCGAGCGCCAAAAACACGCCCAAATACATCAGGCGGTTTGCCCGAACGATATCGAAAGCGCAGATCGGGCGCAAATCGTCGCCGATAAATTCTTTTTTATGCAAGACTCCGTGATAGATCGCATCGCCGGCGAGCCGAAGTCCCAGCGCTCCGGCGCACACCGCTTCCGTCTGCGCCGAGTTGGGAGAGGCGTGTTTTTTCCGATCCCGCCAATAAATTTTCCACGCGTGGATGGGGCGATACTGCAACACTACGGATGCCAGCCACAAAAACAGGGCGGAAATGCGTGCGGGAATAAAATTAAACACGTCGTCCGTTTTCGCCGCAAATCTTCCGAAATACAGATAACCGTTCTCTTTATACCCGACCATCGAATCCATCGTATTGATCGCCTTGTACAAAAATCCGCCGACGGCGCCGCCCAAAAACAAATACAAAAGCGGGGCGATCACTCCGTCGGAGGAATTCTCCGCGACCGTTTCGACGGCGGCGCGAGTGATACCGGCTTCGTCCAATACGCTGGTATCTCTCCCCACGATCATCGAAACGGCATACCGCGCTCCTTCGACGTCGCCCTCTTTGAGTTTCTTGTATACCTTCATGCTCTCCGCGCGCAGTGCGTGCGCCGCGAGGATCTGCCAGCAAAACACGGACGACAGCGCGAGGTACGCATACGGATGCAGCCAAAAACACAGCCATAAGAGCCCGAGCGGCACTCCTGCGGAAACAATGCAGACAAAAAAAGCCATCAGCATTCCCCCGACAAATTCGCCGCGCGGCGTCTTCGGGAAGATTTTCCGCATCGATTTTTCAAGGCCCGAAATCAGCTTTCCGATCAGGACGACGGGATGAGGCAAAAAATGCGGATCGCCGATCAAAAGATCGATCACAAAGCCGATCAAAATGGAATAAAAGGTCAATTGTAATATCTGTACGATCATAGTCTCTCCACTTTTGTCATTTTCCCGCCGCTTTCACTCACCGAATAGCCGCCGCCGTTTTCGATCTGAAAATCATAATACCCTTTTTGCGGACTGCACAGCGCCGACAGCACCGACATGATCGTTCCGCCGTGTACGACGAATGCGACGCGCGCGTCCTCTTCGATCATTCTGCGCGCTTTATGATACGCGCGCAGACACCGCTCCCGAAACTCTTTCGGCGATTCTCCGTTCGGAAACGCAAGTTCGCCTCCCGAATCGATCCATGCCTGATACCGCGCATCGTCTTTCAGCTGTATATAATTTTTTCCTTCAAAATCCCCGAAATCGCATTCACGGAAATCTTGTATTACAATTTGCGCCCGATCGGGATACAGGATCTTTGCCGTTTCTATGCACCGCCGCATCGGCGAAACAAATACAACGTCCGCCGGCGGCATGCTTTTTTTCTTCAAAGCCGCGATCCCTTCCTCGCAGAGAGATTCGTCCGTCCTGCCGATATACCGCTTTTCCAAATTCCCCTTTGTTGCCCCGTGCCGTATCCAAAATTGTCTTGTCATTTTTTTCCGCACCTTCCTATGATGCTACTTTTTTCTTTTTAGTCGGATAGCTTGAAAAAACCGTCCGTCCCCGCGCAAAATTTCAAAAATCCTACTGCACCGCCGCAGACTTTTCAGCTCTCGCAAAGTCTGCGCCCAATACGAATTTCTCTTTTTTACAAAGTCTGACCGATGCAATTTTTTATAAAGCCTGTCCGATGAAATTTGCCTTTTTTATTTTAAAATCTGACCGGTCCCGGCAAAGATGCGCACGACGTGCTCCGCTCTCGCGGCTAACGCGCACAGGATCCTGCCCGTTTCGTCCCTCCATTTCCGCTCAAAGGGATCCGCCGGCACGATCCCGAGCCCGATCTCATCGCAGACGATCGTCTTATCGCCTTCGTCATACCATTCCTGCAAATAGGGTAAAATTTCTTCTTCCCTTCCTTCGGCCAAAAAACGCCGCACCGTCTCTTCCAAATGTACGAGAACGCGCACGTTTTTCTCGCAGAAATTTGCAATTTCGCTGTCCTTTGCTCCCGCCGCCTTTTTTGCATAGGCGGTCTTGCCCTGCGCCCTGCCGCCGATGATGAGCGTCAACATACTGCGATCACCCCCTGCGCAACTACCGCCGCCAAAATTGCCGTCAGTTCCGCGACCTGTACCATCCAGCCGGCAAGATCGCCCGAAATTCCGCCGAAAACTTTAAAAAACACCGCCACGCAGCAGAGATATGCCAGGAGCATACCGCCGAAAACAGCCGCGCCTACGATCGGCGAAAGCCAGACGGAAAGAGCCGCCGCTAAAGCAAACCACAACACTGCGCAGATCGTGACCGCCGTCTTTTCCGCCGCGCCGCTGAACATGGACACGAGTCCTTCCTTTGCCGGAGGGTAATGCACGATCGAAAACGCGCTCAGCGCCCTTGCCCCGATCAACGCGGGAGCAAACACCGCGTACAGAGAAGCCGTCATCTGCGTCGCCGCACCGTAATACAAAACAAAATATACGGCGCAGCAGATGATCGCAAACGCCCCTGCGTGCGAATCTTTTAAAATTTCCAATTTCTTTTCGCGCGGCTGATGGGAGGACAATGCGTCCGATGTGTCGCAAAATCCGTCCAGATGAATGCCGCCCGTGATCAGAACGGGCACCGCCGTTAAAATTGCCGCCGTAAACAGCGGCGAAAACGACAGATATTCCAATAAATATGCCAGCCCGTATCCGACTGCGCCGATCACCGCCCCGATCAGCGGAAAAAAGCAAAAGGCATAGCGCATATTTTTTTCGTTCCAGTCCGCACGCGGCACCGGAATGCGCGAAAACATCGAAACCGCTATTTTAAATCCGTTCCAAAGCGTGCGCATATTCTTCTCCTTTTACGACCCTCAAAATTCCGTATACGCTCTCCGCCGCAAAATCCGCCGCGGCAAACAATCGACCGTTCAGCTCGCCCAAAAGCCGGATGTAGCGCATCGTTTCCGCGCCGTACGAAATCCCGTCCGAAAACACTTCGTTCGTAACGATGACAAGATCCGCCGTCTCGGAAATTTCCGTGATCTCTTTCAAAATCTCCCCGACGGGATCTTGCAGATTTTGCGTATACAGCGCGTTTGCCAGGCGGTTGGAAAGGCATTCCAAAAGCACCGCGCCGCCCGAACAGATCTTTGCGACGTCTTGAAGCGAACCCGTCCGCTCCAACGTTTCAAAACCCTTTCCCTTGCGCTGGTTGCGGTGTTTTTCCACACGCTTTTGCCCTTCTTCGCCAAATACCTGCATCGTGGCAACGTAATATTTTTTTCTGTCCTTTGCCAATAGACAGGTCAGCGATTCGGCAAATTCCGATTTTCCGCTGCCGCTTCCGCCGGAAAAGATCGCTAACATTGCGGCTTGTACTCCTCGATGTCCGTATCGCCGAACGTAAGCATTTCCCGATACACCGCATACGCCATGTCCAAAAGCGGAAACAGCGCTACGGCACCCGTCCCTTCGCCCAGCGCCATATCCGCAACGATGGGCGCGCGAAGGCCGATCGCATCCAAAATCCTGCGCGCGGCAGGCTCGCCCGATCGGTGACTGGCAAGCATATATTCCCTGCACTGCGGACAGATCCGCACGGCGCACAGCGCCGCCGTTGCCGAAATCACGCCGTCGATCACCGCCACCGCGCCCGTTTCCGCCGCGCCGATAAAGACGCCGCACATTCCCGCTATATCCAAGCCCCCGACTTTTGATAAGACATCGATCGGGTCCGCATCTTTCAGTTTGTACCTTTCAATCGCCTGCGCAATCACCCTTTTCTTTTTGGAAAGGCCGCTGTCCGATAGGCCCGCGCCCCTTCCCGTCATGCTCTCCGCATCGCTGCCCAGCAGCGCCGCCGCCACGGCGGAAGAAGTCGTCGTATTTCCGATCCCCATCTCCCCCGTCGCGATCAACGTATATCCCTGCGCATGCAGTTCCTTCGCGACTTGTCTGCCGGCGTCAATGGCGCGCTCGCACTCTTCGCGCGTCATGGCGGGCCGCACCGAAAAATCTTCCGTCCCGCGGCGAATGCAGATATCCCGCGTACCGGCAACCGGCGTCAGCATCCCGATATCATAGACAAACACGTCCGCTTTCGCAACTTTCGCCATTTTGCAGACCGTAGCATCGCCGCGCGTCATGTTCCCTGCAACGACGGCAGTCACTTCGCTCCCCGTCTGCGTCACGCCCTGCGCGACCACTCCGTTGTCGGCGCAAAACACCGCCACGCAGCGCTTTTCTATGCCGTTTTCCTGCGCGCCCTCGATCTTGGATACCATCTCTTCAAACATGCCCATGCCGTTGAGCGGCTTCGCCAATTTGTTCCAGCGCTCTTTCGCGCGCACTTTCCGTGCAAAATCATACTCTTTCGGCTGTATCGTTTTCATCGTATTTTCCCTCCGCTTTCAATGCTCTGTGCTGCGTTTTACGCACCCGTCTTCGACTTTTTGCTCCTTTCTTTTCAGGCACTGTTCGTAAAAACGCGCGGCGCTCCGGATATTGCTGTAAAAATGAATGTGCGGAAATCCGGCATACATCCATTCGTTTGCAAACGCCGCCGCATAAGACTGTCCGTCGTGCCGCGTAACGATATAATCGCTGCCGCTATCGCTGCATTCGAAATAGTGAAATTCATGCCCGCGCAGGCTGTCCCCTTTTTGCAGCAAAAGCGTATCTTCCTTTGCCGTCAGCGTGACGTATCCGAACCGAACGGGAGAATTCGTATACTCGCTCGTTCCGCGAAGCACACCCGCCATCGGCTTATCCCCCAGCATTTTATTCAGGTACAAAAATCCGCCGCACTCCGCAACGGTAGGCGTTTTGTCTTGCACCGCTTTCAAAACGCTCTCCCGCATGGCGCTGTTCGCGGAGAGAATATCTGCGTACAGTTCCGGATATCCGCCACCAAAATACAGCGCGTCCGCGTCCTTCGGGACGGCGCTGTCGCGCATGGGGCTGAACGCTGCGATTTTCGCGCCCATCCGCTCCAACAGTTTTAAATTTTCCGCGTAATAGAAACAAAACGCTTCATCCCGCGCAACCGCAACGGTGATCGGAGGATAGGACGGGATTTCCGGCTCTGTATAAGAAAGAGGCGGCGCGCTCTCGGCGAGCGCTTCCAATCCGTCAAGATCCACGCACTGTTCGCAAATCTGCGCAAGGCGCGCAAGTTTTTCCTGCAAATCTTTTACTTCCGACGCCGTAACAAGGCCCAAATGCCGGCTGCCCAAGATCAGATCTTCCGGCAGTTTCGGCAGATATCCGTAGAGTTTTACTCCCTTCGGCAAAAAGTTTTCGGCAAGCTTTGAAAGCGATTGATAGGTCGATTCCGCCACGCGCGTAAGTAAAAACCCCCGTATTGTGTTGTTCGGAGCAAAATTCAAAAACCCCTGCATGACGGCAAAGACCGAAAGCGCGCTGCCGCGCCCGTCCACGACCAAAACGCTCGACGTTTTTAACTCCTGCGCGATTGAGCAGGAACTGCCGCGAAGGGTAAAGTCTTCCCCGTCGTAAAAGCCCATCACTCCCTCGATGAGAGAAAGTTCCTTTGCGGCATCCGCAAAAGAATACCGCAGCAGCTCTCCGCTGAAAAAACGGTCGAGATTTGCTCCTTGCGCGCC
Organism: uncultured Bacillota bacterium; assembly: GCA_949283775.1. Lineage (GTDB taxonomy): Bacteria > Bacillota > Clostridia > Christensenellales > Borkfalkiaceae > Borkfalkia. The sequence goes on along the minus strand of CASDTU010000043.1, from coordinate 18,310 downwards.
GATCACTTCCTTATGAAACATCGGATCGATATAATCGGGCCCGCATTTGAAAGAGGATACTTTCTTTCCGCGATTGACAAACGCCTGCGCCAACGCGCAGAAAAACGTCGTCTTTCCGCAGCCGCTCGACGTTCCGCCGATCAAAAGCCTGTTAAATTGTCCTGATTTTTGATTCATCTTCCGCATCTTCGGCTCTCTGTAAACTCTTTAAAGCCGGCATAACGCCGCCTGCCGGTTCGCCTGTTCCGACCTTTCCCCCGTTTTTTTCAAAAGGAGCTGCCGTTTTCGCATCGCTTTTTTCAAAATGAGCTGCCGTTTTCGCATCGCTTTCGAAGCTTTCTGCCTGCGCTTTTGCGGCAAAAGGATCTTCCAAAATCGCAATGCCGCGAAGCGCCGAATCGCCTATCAGTTTGCGCATGGCCGCATTGCACGTTCCGAACCGCAGCTGCGGTGCAACGTAGAGCGCGCCCGCACGCCGGATTTCCTCCATCGCCGACGCAAGCGACTCTTCGGAGGGCATCTCAAAGGCGGGAATACTGATCACCGTTTCGGCCAGCGCCTTCGCCACCTGATAATCGATGTCGTTTTCGCACAATATTCCGGTGGAAAACGGGATCTGCCGCCGCTGCAAAGCGCGGTATACGGAGATCCCAGCGCCGCCGCCCGCCAAAACAAATACCGACGGTTTGCCCTGCGGCGCTTTCAGTTCCACGCTGCCGAAAACGAGATTGTATTCGCCGTTCTCGATGTTGTACAGTTCCTTGATCGTATCGCCGCAAAAAACCTCCTGCGGCGCGCCCACTTTCCGAATCCCGTCATCCGCGACGCAGATGACCGTATCCGAAATTTTTGCTGCCAGATCGATCTCGTGGAGCGACAGCAAAATACTGACTCCGTGTTCCTTTGCAAGCTCGCGCAAAATATCCAAAAGCTCAATTTTGTGTTTAATGTCCAAAAAGGAAGTCGGTTCGTCCAGCACGAGGACTTGCGGCTGCTGGCAAATCGCGCGCGCGAGCATGACGCGCTGGCGCTGTCCGTCCGAAAGCGAATCGAACTGCCGGTCTTTAAACTCCCATACCCCGACGCGCTTTAAACTATCTTCGACAATCCCGCGGTCTTTTTCCGTCAGTCTCCCGAAAAAATCGGTATACGGATATCTTCCCGCCGCAGCGACCTCTTCGCACGTCATTCTGTCTGCCTTGATACGATCGGTCAGAACGACCGATACCTTTTCGGCAAACTTTTTATCGCTCATTTTCGAGACGTCTTCCCCTATGATCGCAACGCTGCCGCGGATCTTTTGCAAATGCCGCGTCAGCGTTTTGAGTATGGTGGATTTTCCCGCACCGTTCGGCCCGATCAGCGTAACGATCTCGCCGTCGCCGATCCGCATCGCTATATCCTCTATCAAGGGCTTGCGCCCGTACCCGACGCTCAGCCCCTCCGTTGAAAGTTTGACGCTCATGTCCTGTTTTTCCTCCCGCGCAACAGCATTCCGATGACCACCGGCGCGCCGAACACAGCCGTTACGGTCGATATCGCCATTTCCGTAGGCGCGAACGCCGTTCGCGCGATCAGATCACAGAACATACAAAATACCGCACCGAGCAGAAAACTCCCCGGCAAAATCACGGATGGCTTGGAAGAAGAAAACATCACTTTACAAAGATGCGGCACGGCGATCCCAACAAAAGAAATCGGCCCCGCAAACGCAACCACGCACGCGGACAGAAGACTGGAAAGCAAAATGATCAGTACGCGGAACAGCTTTACGTTTAGCCCCATGCTCTGCGCATACCCTTCCCCGAGCCGAAACGCCGAGATCGGCTTGATCAGCGCTATGCATCCGGCAAAACCGATCGCAACGACGATGGCGATCACCAATACGTCGTTCCAATCTTTTCCGGAAAAACTGCCCATCGACCAGGTCGTCAAATGCGCGATCTCCGCGTCTTCCGCAAAGGTTATGATAAAATCGGTAACCGCCGAACAGATATACCCGATCATGATCCCTATCACGAGAAGCAATGACATATTTTTGACTTTTCCCGCGCAGGCGAGCACAAATCCCATGGACACCAACGCCCCGAGAAAGGACGCGGCAACCATGCTGACCGAGCCCATGCCCCCCCAAAACCGCAGGGCGATGACGGTAACAAACGCCAGCACCATTTTGGCCCCGGAGGATATACCCAATACAAACGGGCTCGCTATGGGATTGCGGAAATATGTCTGGATCAAAAACCCTGAAACGCCGAGTGCGCCGCCCAAAAGCGCGGCGGCGCATAGACGAGGCATACGGGATTTCCACACGATCGTGTAAACCGCCTCTCCCTTCATCTGATCGCTGAACAGGATCTTAAATACGTCCCCCACGGGGATCGCCACGCTCCCGATCCAGATACTGAGTATCACCATCAAAAACAGTGCCGCTGCCAGCAACAAAAAACAGATCTCAAAGCGAAACAGTTCCTTTTTTCTGCTTCGCTTCGGGCTGTCCTGCTGCATAGTTTCTTGCTCTGCCGCCTGTTTTTCTTCGGTCTTTGTTTCGTACGATTTTTCCATCTCTATTCCGTTTACATTTTTTCAATGTTTTTCATCGCAGACACATCTCCGTACAGCATTTCATACACATCCGCGATGATATCGCCGATCGTATCGATGCTCTGGTAAAAATCCGGCTGCGTCTTATAAATGTTTCCGTTCTTATACAGATTCGTGTCTTTGATCCAGTCGATCTTTTGTTCCAGCCACGCTTTCGTCGCCGTTACGCCGCCTTCCGTCCAGCTGTACAGCATATAATCCGCATCGTGACAATATTGAATGAAACTTTCGCTCTCGACCGTCGCGCTCGACGTACCCGTCGGAACTCCTTCCACGGTCGCACCGCCGCCGAGCTTTACCATGTTCATGATATAATCGTCCGCCTTGCGCACTTTATAGGTAAGCCCCGTGCCGCTCTCTACGATATAGCATACCAGAACCGTCTTCCGCTCGCTTTCAGGCACGTTTTCGATCTTCGAAACCGTTTCTTTCAGCTTCGTATCCTGCGCCGTAAAGATCGCATCGGCGCTCTCCCGCGCGTCTAAAATTTCACCGAACACTTTCACCCATTCCACACGCGCAAGCGGATGGCTCTCCGAAGAAGACTGATCCCGCATGATGCGAATGCCGTACGTGTTGTAATTATCTTCCAACCCGTCGACGTAATCGATCATCGTCGAATATACGGCAAACGTCACTTTATCCTGCGACGCGGTAACCGCAATTTTTTCAAAATCCGGCGTATCATACTGCCCTACCTGCTGAATGGAACCGTTTTCAATCGCCGTATTGATCTCATCGATATACCATGTCGTATCGTCCGTAACCATGGAAACGCGGTCCAGCTCGTCCATCGCGTTGACGAGCGCCATTACGTTGGAGGAGGATACCATGATGTTCTGGCGGTCCGTCCAGGTCATCAGCTCCACTCCGCTCGCAAGCCCCGTAACCGTCTTGACTCCCTGCGGAGCCAAAAACCACGACGTATTCAACTCGTCCTTTTTATCGAAAATATCGATCTTGGAATATTCCCTTTTCTCGCTGTCTTGAAAATGCTCGATGGAAAATTTCGTCGCGTATACATTTTGCTCTTTTCCCGTGCTGGTCAGATCCGCAAACGCAACTTCGACTTCTTCCACAGTTTCTCCGCCGTTTGTCCCTTCGTTTCCACTGCCGCAGCCGACGACAGCGATGAGTGCGCCCGCGCAAAATACAAGCGCGAGCAGCGTTGCCAAAAATTTCTTCATAGTGCTCTCCATTCCTCCGCACAAAATTTTTTGTAAAACAACCCGAAGGAACGACGAGCAAAAAAAGCGCCTTTGTCCGCAATACGGCAAAGACGCGATAAGAAATCTCCTTAAAAAAGAGAAAACCGTCGGTCGCATTCTCCGCTTGCCCGAGAATGAATCCCCGAAACGTTATGGCAGGTCTCCTGGCTCACGATGTGCAATTTCTTTTGAAAACTGCCGGCTTTTGTACCTTCTCAAACTTGCGTTCAATGGTTATCACAAAAACCGCACCGCTTACAGTAATGGCTGTTGCGCCGGATTTGCACCGGCTTCCCTATTATCGCACCCTTCGGTGCGCACCGATAACGATGATTGATTTACTCTATTTATTATAATTTCATTTTTGCTTTTCGTCAAGACTTTTTTTGATCGTTTTTGCCGTAACCCGCAGCTTGACAAATTTCTATCCTTTTGCAGCAAAATTGTACTTTTTTGTCAAATCAGAGCGTTATCGAGATTTTTGAAAACGGGATCGAACGCCTTTGTATTGAACCCCGCACGGTTGGAAAACGCCACCGCTATCTCTTTGCAGGCAGAATCGATGCTCCTTTCTGCCCAGCCCCGCTTTTCAAGGTCGTAAAAACGGATCGAATATCCCTTCTTCCTCTTGATCAAAACGGTGATCTCGTCCGCTACGTCTTGGTCCATATCGACCGAAACAATCTTTTCCGTATTCTTGGGCACGTTAAATGAGATCTTTTCCCCCTTCCAGTAAGCGCGGACTTTCTTGGAAGACTTTGTTTCAACCAAAACCGCAATGCCCGTATCTTCCTTCCGCGTTGCGTCCGCATTTACCGAATTGCTGCACCGCAGCGCCGCTATGTCGCAAAACGCCGCACTCGAAACCAGCCTCTTTAAAGCAGAACAAATTTTATTTCTCACCTTTACGAGCTCGAATTTCCGCTCCAACGGACCCGACTTGCTCTTAGCCCGCAGCAGTTCAAAACTCACCTGTTTATCCGCCTTCCGGCGCACCAGAATAATCTCGTCCGCCTCGCCATCAAGCGCCTTTTCATAGCGGCTGCATACATTCATTGCCGCCGCGGCTACGACCTTTCCCTCGTCCGTATCGGCAAACGCCTTTTCCTCTCTCTTGATCATGCCGCTGCGCGTATTGTAAAAATATCCGACGCAAACGCCGTTTTCCCTTTTCAGCAGCAGATAATCGTCGATCCCCGAATACCCCATGTGGGCACGGCAGGCATATTGCAGATCTCCTTTTAAAATTCCGTCATAAATCCTGTGCTTATTGTTTTCAATCGCGCAGGCACCGTTGTTGAACCAATCGTATCCGTGAACGGATTTGTCCTTTCCTATCAAAAACAGCGTATTCTGCTCGTACCGTTTGGCAGGGTCGCTTTCAAGATTGTATACAAAATGCTTTTTATCCGAATCAAAATATTCCAATAAATCGGTCGACAAATATTTCATTTCCTCCGGATGCAACAGCATTTCGATAAAACGCTTCGTATGCTCGCGGAGGGAATAGTCCGGTTTCTCTTCCACACAGCCGCTGTACGCAACGACTTTTTTGGACGGACGATAATAATTTAAGAAATAGTGCGGCGGCTCAAACTGGATCAGCGTGCATCCGTCGTCCAGATATTTTTTCGTAAATATCGCCATCAGCTCGATCGGACAATCCATTTCGGCATATGCGTGCCACTTTACGTCAAACCCTCCGTCCTGCAAACAGACCATCGTACTCGAATCCAATTCCTGCCAAAACCAGCTTTGCACGCTCATTCCCGTATGCGCGCCGCGGTAATTTTTCAGCAAAAATTTGCCGACAATGTATTTATGCATCGGCCAGCCGTTGTTCGCCCAATTGAACGTAACCTGATCGGCGCCCAGCGTGTCGACCGCATAATCCACCCAACCGCGGAAGCAGGCAAACAAATCCGGACGCTCAAAAATATCGTTGAACATATGATCGCTCCAAACCAGCTCCAATCCGGCAGTTTTACAGGCGTCGATCATCCCGCGAATAACTCTGTCCTGCACGACGAACGCATGGCTATGCTCCTCTTTCCCGAGCGCACGGTCATGCAGACCGATCTCGTGCGAACCAACCAATTCGTGAAACCGAATCCCGCGAAACGTCGCAGGATACGCCTTCTTCAATGCAATAAGACACTCCATGTCCATCGGCAGACTCTTGCATTTCTCTTCCTCCCCGTAATGGAGCGGCGCCGGCGGCAAGGTGCCCAACTCTCCGTTCTGATTGGTACGTATGCCCGATGAATGCATCTCCAAATACAAGCCCAATCCCTTTTTTGCAAAATATTCAAACGTATGCTTCAAAACGTCCGAAATACGATTCAGCGGCTCGCTCGCCGGCAACCTGTATCCCCTTTCCCGATAATTCCACGTAGGATAAATCTGATACACGACTTCATATTTTTTCTGTAAAGGAGAAAATCCCTCCGTGATGCGATCCAAAGCCGCGTCCAATGCGGCATAGTCCTTCTCATAAATAGACAAAAGTTCATTGCCCGCAATCCCTTCGTCCAACTCAAACATCAATTTTTGCTTCATTTCCCCGTTTCCTCTTTTTATTTTTTTTCTGTATGCTCTTGCTTTTTTATGCCGTAACCCGTTTTTCTGACCGCTCTCTTTTCCGGCTTATTTCTCCACACCAAGTTTTTTCAAGCATTTCAAAACAGTCGCCTTACTTTCCGCCGGATATGCGCAATAGTTGTATTGGTACAAAAATTTACCAGCGTTACCGATCTTTTCGATCATTCCCGCAAATTTATCCATACCCCAGCAGAGAAACTGCATTCCCTTTCCCGCGTCTGCTATTTTTCGATATACTTCCGGCCATTCATCCACGGGCTTTTGCCCCTCACCGGGTACCCATTGGATCGCATTCAAATCTTCGATCGCCAGCAATGTGTCCAGATGCTGCAATTCATTGATCCCGTCCAAATGATAAATGGTCCTGTCCAGTTTTTTGCATTGGTACCTCAGGCCCGGCTCCGCAAATTCCCGAAACATATCGTTTCCGATCATGTAACTGAAATCGCACTGGATCACATAAGAAGGCTTCGTGCTGTAAATCCCAGACCAATCGGTATATCCGAACTGATCAAACCTTGCAGCTTTCGCAATCAGATCATATGCCTTATGCCAGACTTCGCATAGTTCGTTCGATAAGCGTTTGACATTCTCCGGATCGTCGTAGAGCAAAAGCAACAGTTCTTCCCCCGGATAAAAGGTGGAAAGAACGTCCAAAATGCCGCCCAGATCGGGCATTCCGAACCGAACAAGCCCTTCGAAACGCTCGTTGGCACCTTTATATATACTTATCACTCGCTGAAGCCAGGGATTGTCTTCTTTCAGCTGAAAATGAAGATTTTCGGGAGCCACTTCTTCCTGCCGATGAAACCATACGCGCCCCGTCGAATTATCCAATTTTGCCCCCAAAAAAGCTGCCAAAAGCCCCGGTCCGAACGCATCCATATTGTAAAACGGAAAGGCGTCGCCGTAAAATTCATATTGGCTCAGTTCGTATTCGATCGAATCCAAAATTTTATCCACCGGCGTCTCCAAATCAACCGTCGCCTGGCTCAGATACGGCACCGTCGGCTCTCTTCCCTGCGGCGCACGCTCCCGTATGCTCGCACCGATGATCGGCGTCCGATTCGTGCCGTTCCACCATCCCTCAAACCGTTCTCGGATGCGTCTGTAACGCTCCTGAGAAAAATCAATCGCTTTCATTTTTTCCTCCGCATTCTTCTATATTATAAAAAGGACAAGTTACCTTGTCCTTTTAAATTATTCTATCATACAATCCCAATAAAAGCAATACTATTTTTAAATTTCTCAAATAAAATTATTCCCTCCGTCTCTCATTTCAGTTCACCTGTTTTCCCTGCAATTTGACCGATATTTACCAGACGTTACCACAAAATTGATACCTTTACAATTTCTTTTCATCGAATCGGCAAAATAAAACCCCGATCGAAATATCGGGGTTTATAAATCATTCTGCAATTCCTTCGTTCAGCTTCGCGAGCAGCTCTTCCAGATCTTTGCCGTGAACGCTGACGGCCTCTCCGATCGTCTCGCCGTGCGCCATAGCGCACCCCAAGCAATGCATTCCGTACGACATCAAAATCTGCGCGGAATTGGGATTTAATTGAATGCAATCCATGATCAATGTATCTGCTGTAATTTTAGCCATTTTTATTCTCCTTTTTATCAATAAATATGATCGCTTTTTTCGATCAAATTTATTATACCATTTCTTTAAATAAAATACAAACGCTTTTTTTAATATTTTTTAAGAAAAATCCGCGCCAAATCCGTTTCTGTTTTCTCTCGGCTTTTTGTTTCTACCCCTGTTGAAAAAATGTGGATAAGTCATTGTTATCCACAAAATAAATTGAATAAATCTCGCTTTCCTATTTTTAAATTCAAATGATCAAAAAAGTTATCCACATTTTCCGCACAATTATCCACATTATACCCACAATCTAACAAAAATTTACAAAATAAGTTCTTTTATGTAAATAAGATAAAAAATTTTATCAACAAAAATAGAAACACATGTTTACAAATCACCCCGTTCCTATTCCTCTATACGGCTCTGCGCAAAAGATTTTTTTATATTTTTTTTCAAGCACATACAAAATCTATTGACAAATTTTTTAATTTTGCTATACTAATATGGTATTGATTTTGGTAAATCAATTTACCAAATCAGCAGTTTGCGGATTATATTTTGCGCCCTTAGCTCAATTGGATAGAGCGTTGGTCTACGGAACCAAAGGTTAGGGATTCGAGCTCCTTAGGGCGCGCCACAAAAAAGGCATGGACAAAAGTTCATGCCTTTTTTGTTATGTGTCAAATGCAGGCTCGAATCGGTTACCGCAAGTTAAGCTCGGGACAGAGAATGCACGGGCGGCAAGCTATTCGCGTCGAAGACCTTGCCTCCCCTCGTGAACAAAACTCCTTAAAGCGCGCCAAAAACAGTAAAAATCAGTCGATTTTGACCGTTGTTTCTTTGTTTTGGCTGGTTTAGGAGTTGATCCATTCGCTTGGCAAAATCTTCTAATAAACTTCCACAAAATTTATTAAAACTAATCAGACTTTGAATGAATTGCATTTATCAGCCGAAAAAGCTCAAAACGGCTCTGTTCTAATACATGTTCTAATAAACATTTCAAATCTCGTGTAGAACCACGCTGATTTTGATATTTAACGATTTATAAACCACTATACTTCTATTTATCTTTACGGATAGTAAAACAGCCTCGATTTTCGGGGTTGCTTTTTAATCGCTTATATCGTCGAATAATGGATCGTCAAAAAATTCTTTCAAACTTATTCCGAGAGTATCTGCAATTTGATAGAGTGTATCAACTTTTACGGTCTTTACTTTCGTCAAATCGGGATGGATAATTTTCCAAACGGTTGAACGCGGCATACCTGCTTGTTTGGCTAATTCGTATTCGGTTAAATTATCTACGGATATAGGCTCGCGTCTATATCCGTTTTTCATACTAAAACAGCCCCGAAACAGGGGCTGTTCTTTTACATTTATTGATTTATAATCAAATACTATCAGCATGAGGAAACCTTATAAAATTCAAAAACAAGCGCGTTATTAAGCGGCGCTTGTTCATTCCGTTTCAACAATTTTTCCGATTTTGCTCCCTGACATTAAGCTCTTAAAAAAGAACGATTTTTTGCCTTTTTTCATACATTTTAAAAGGATCATTTTTATCCTAATTTTATAATCAAGGAGCAATCGATTATGTCTGTTTCTCAAACTTCCGGCGAGACGCAAACTTGCCCTACCGTAGCTTACCAAATGTCCTCCGTATGCGTTCCTGTAACCGTTTCACCGTATGCAAAGGCGGGCATGACGTATACAAAATGCTGCGGCAACCCTGTCGTCACTCCGGGATTAAACGTCTGTGAAGGAATCAAAAACGGCAACTGCGTATTTACGCTCAGCCAAAACATTTGCGTAGAAGTTCCCGTCGAATTCGGCGCTACGGCAATCGTGGGCGACACGTATGTCAACTGCACAGGCGCTTCCGCCGACGATATCTGCACGGAATGCAGCCAAGCTACCCAAACAACGCCTGCACCTATCGTTCCCGACCCGACTGAAATTATTAAATGACCTTTTCATTAGGCAAAATCTGCCCTATGTAAAAGAAAAAAGGACTGTGTTAAAAAACGGTCCTTTTTTTACTCTGCCGCAGACTTAGCCCGCGGCAGAGTAATTCTGTTCCTTTTTCTTTTCTATAAAAGCGCCGCTTTATATAAAGGCGCCGCCGTTTTGCCGCAGGATCTGGCCGGTAATATAGCGGCTCTTTGCCAAAAACACCACGGCGGAAGCGACCTCTTCCGCCGTGCAAATTCTGCCCGTCGGAATCTCTCGTACAAACGCCTGCTTTTCCGCCTCGCTAAAACGCGCGTTCATCTGCGTATCCACCATGCCGCACGCCACGCAGTTTACGCGGATATTGGCGGGCGCAAGCTCCTTTGCCGCCGCCTTCGTAAACCCGATGAGCGCCGCTTTCGACGCCGAATAGGCCGCTTCGCACGATGCGCCCGTCTCGCCCCACATCGACGATACGTTGACGATGCTACCGCCGCCGCGCTTTAAAAAGCGCGGGATCAATGCGCGCGTACATAAAAATGCACCGCCCACGTTGACCGAAAAAAGCCGGTTCCAATCCGCATAAGAAGTGTTTGCGATCTCTCCGTACAGGGAAATCCCTGCATTATTGACCAGAATTTCCGGACAAGGAAGCGCAGCGAACATTTTTTCCACTTCCGCTTCGCTGGAAATATCGCATCGCAGAGCGATCGCGCCCGCACCCAAACTTTCGACACGCCGAACCGTTTGCTCGGCGCCCTCTTCGTCCGACGAATAGCAGAACGCAACGTCCTGCCCGCAATTTGCAAATTCTTCGCAAATTGCCCTGCCGATCCCGCGCGATCCCCCGCTGACAAAAACCATTCCCACCTTAATTCTCCCTTCGGATCCCAAATAGCCCTAAAATCTCTTCGGCAACCTCGTCGACGCTCTTGCCGTTCGTATTCACCGTATAATCGGCGCACGCCCTGTAAATCGGCGCACGCTGTTCCAGCAAATTCTGCATCTTTTCCTTCGTCGTATTCTTCAAAAGCGGCCTCTCATCTCCCGTGTGCCCCGCACGGCGGAACAGTTCGTCCAGATCCGCTTCCAAAAATACGATCTTCCCGCGCTCTTTGAAAGCAATACAGTTTTCCATCCGCAGCACACAGCCGCCGCCCGTGGAAATAATGCTGTCTTCTTCCTGCGCCATATGATGCACGATCTCCGTTTCCATCTGACGAAACCGCTCTTCGCCGTAAAATTCGAAGATATTCGAGATCTTTCCGTATTTTTGCGTGATCAGATCGTCCGTGTCATACCAGCGCCTGCCCGTCATCTGGGAAAGCCGGATACCAACCGACGTTTTGCCCGCTCCCATCATTCCGCAAAGTACTATATTCATAACAAAAAGCTCTCCGCCGCTAAAATATAACTGTTTTTCCCAAAGCCTAAAATGGTCCCGCGGCAAACTTCCGAAATCACGGAATTTTTACGGAATTCCTCCCTCTTGTGCACGTTGGACATGTGCACCTCCACCACGGGCGTCGTTACGGACGCGATCGCGTCGCGGATCGCATAGCTGTAATGCGTAAACGCGCCTGCATTCAATATGATCCCGTCCGCATCCGTTTCCTGGATCTTCGTACAGATCTCCCCTTCCAGATTGCTCTGAAAAAAATCGCATTCCACATTGCGCTCTTTGCAGAACGCGCGCAGCTGCGCATTGATCTGTTCGAGCGTTTCCGTACCGTACACGCCCTTTTCGCGCTGCCCTGTCATGTTCAAGTTCACTCCGTTGAGAAACAACAGTTTCATCCTTTTTTTCTCCTTCCTGTTTTCTTTTCCGTAATCTGCTGCTATTTCAAATTCTATCGACCTGTCAAGAGCTCTTTTCCGCCGCCGCACCGCCGCGCAATTTGCCTGCCGACGCAGAAGCAATCCCTTTTGCGGATTGTGTTTAACACACAGTCCGCAAACAAAGACGCCGTTTCAGCGGCAGCTCAATCGGGATACGCGATCCGATATTCTTCGTATAATTTTTTCGCCTGCTTTGCGTCCGGCGTTTTCCCCAAAATGATACAATCGCCGTAATATGCCTGATAAAAGAGCATGCTTTCGCCGTTCACGATCGGCTTACCGAGCGATTCCGCTATCCGCAGAAACTCGCTTTTTCTCGGATAATAAATGAGATCACAGGCGATCTCCGTGCGCGAAAGGATATCTTCCCCGACAGGCGAAATCCCTTCCGTCTTATGCATTCCTACGCCCGTAATATTGATGATCAGATAATAATCGTCCGGCTGCAACGAATACAGCGGCTTAAAATTGCCGAATTCTTTATACACGGTCTCCAAATTTTCCTTGCGCAGATCATACGCATATACTTTTGCCCCTGCATCGGCCAGCTTTTTGATGACGCTGCGCCCCGCGCCGCCTGCGCCCAAGACGAGAACTTTTTTTCCGGCAGGATCGATGCCGCTGTTTTCCAGCATCAGCATAAATCCGACGCCGTCCGTGTTGTATCCGATCTTGTCTTTGACCACGTTCACGGCGCCGAACACTTCCGCGTCGCCCACGATCTTATCCAGATACGGTATCACGTCCAGCTTATATGGTATCGTTACGTTGAACGCATCATATTCGGCTATCAACTTTTTCACCGTCGCGTCAAAATCTTCCTTTGCCGTCGACAATAAATCATAGGTACATTCCGAACCCAACCCTTTAAAGTCAAACGTGTGCATTTTTCGGCTGTCCGATTTGGACACATCTTTTCCGATCACCGCTAATCTATACATAGTGAACCTCCCGTTTATGCCGTATGTTCCGGCACACCGTTTATTTTACTTTCTTATCTTTTGCCCATGCTTCAACCGGAGAAGACGCACTGCATTGCCGCCTGCTTTGTTCGTTTCCAGGACATATCTTTCCGTTTCAAAGGGAATCGCTTGTGGTATTTTCTGAGAAGACACCCTCGTCAGCTTGTCTGTTTCAAAAGCGAATAAAATCCCGGGAAGGATATATCCACGCACTCCGCATCGGCGATCCTTCCGCCCCTTTCGCTCGCCAACAATCCGATCGCCGCGCTCATGGCGATGCGGTGGTCTTTATACGACTGTACGTCGCCGCCGCAAAGGGAAGGCTTGCCGACGATCCGAAATCCGTCTTCCGTCGCCGTCGCCGCGGCGCCCATATTTCGGAGCATCTCCACCGTAGAGAGGATGCGGTCGCTCTCTTTCACTTTCAATTCCTCCGCGCCCGAAATGACGCTCTCCCCCTCCGCGTATGCACACAGCACTGCCAAAATCGGCAATTCGTCGATCAGAGACGGCATGATCTCCCGCGTAAACTCCGCCGCGCGGATCTCGGATTTTTTCACGCGGATATCCGCAACAGGCTCGCCGCAAACGGTGCGCGCATTTTCCAAAAAATACTGAATATTCATCCTGTCGAAAGCCTTTAAAATGCCCGTGCGCGTCGGATTGACGCCCACGTTTTTGCAGACCGTCTCCCCCAAAAGAGCGCCGAGCGCCATAAAATACGCCGCACTGGATATATCGGCAGGCACATCCACGTCGACACAGCGCAGACTGCTCTTTCGGACGACGACGCTGTTCCCTTCCACGCAAAGCCGCGCCCCCATCGCCTGCAACATCCGTTCGGTATGATCGCGCGTCTTGAGCTGCTCGCTGACGATCGTTTCGCCTTCCGCGCCGAGGGCGGCGAGGATCAGCGCGCTCTTTACCTGCGCGCTCGGAACGCGCGTATCCACTTTCGTACCCGTCAAGTGTGCGCGCCGGATCGTAACAGGCGCCTTGCCGTCCGTCGTTTCGATATCCGCGCCCAGCTCGCGCAGGGGCGAAGCGACCCGCTCCATCGGCCTTTGCGACAGGGATGGATCCCCCGTCAGGCGTGCACAGACCCCTTGTCCGCACAGCAGGCCCATCAAAAGGCGCATCGTCGTTCCGCTGTTTCCGCAATAACATTCGGCGTCCTTCAACGACTGACTTCCCCGTATGAAGATCGTACTTCCTTCTCGCTCAATTTCGGCGCCCAATGCGCGCATACATCCGATCGAAGAGAGGCAGTCTTCCCCTAGCAGCGCGTTGGTGATGCGCGCGCTGCCGGTTGCGATCGCGTTGAACAAAATTGCGCGATGCGTAATCGATTTATCCCCGGGAATTTCAACAGTCCCGTACCATTTCTTTTTCGGCTCTATGTTCATCTCTTTTTCTCCGCACTGCCTGTTCTGTTAAGCCGCATTAAATAGCCGCAATACTCGCTTTCCGAAAGTTCTGCTTCGGCATACTCACCCTTTCCGGAGGACAATAAAACGGATACGCTCCCCTTTTGGGAATTTTTCTTATCCAAAAGCGCAAACGATACTCCTCTTTCCGCATTTTGAAAACGCGGGATCTTCGGCTCCGCCAGCGAAACCAATCGGCGCACCCATTCGGCGTGCTCCGCCGTACACACACCCTTTTCCTGCGCAATAAAACTTTCCAGCCACATTCCGATCAGCACGTACTCCCCGTGCGAACGCCTGCCGAACAGCAGTTCCAAAGCGTGCCCCGTCGTGTGCCCGAGGTTGAGACATTTGCGGACGCCGCTGCTTTCCGTTTCGTCCTGCTCGACAATCCGCGCCTTAAATCGCACGCAATCCGCGACCATGTCCCGCAAGACGGAAAGATCTTCCAGCCGATCCTTGTATTGTAGGACTTTATCGGCAAGAGCTTTGTCCAACGCCGCCGTCTTAATGATCTCGCCAAGGCCGCATTTGATCTCCCTGCGCGGAAGCGTCTTTAAAAAATACGGGTCGCAAAATACATATTCGGGCTGATAAAACGCGCCCAAGACATTTTTAACCTTTCTGTAATCGATCGCCGTCTTTCCGCCGACGGAGCTGTCGACCTGCGCCAAAAGGGTGGTCGGGATCTGTACCAGGCGCGTTCCGCGCATATACAGAGCCGCCGCAAAGCCGCCCATATCCCCGACCACGCCGCCGCCGAACGCAACGACGACGGATGAACGATGCAACCGCGCATCGATCATCGCGTCCAAAATCCGAAAGAGCGTACTGCGGTTTTTATTGCGCTCGCCCGCAGGTACGACGCAAATCCGCGCCTGCGGCAAATGTTCCTTTAAAAAACTTTCGTACAGCTTAAATACATTGCTGTCCGTAACTACAAAAATATCTTTTCCTCTTAAAAATTCCGTCGCCTGCGCGAAAGCGCCTTCGCCGCAATAGACCGTACTCGGCCTGGATTTTGTATGCAGTTCGATCTTTTCCATTCCGTATCTCCTTCCGCATCTCCTTCCGCGCCCCGCTCTTCCTGCCCGACGCACCTTTTTAGGTGTGCGGTACGCAAAAACCGGCTTCGCCGCACTTTGCCGCCTGCACGCTTTCTTGCACACAATCGGCCGCCGACTTGCCGCATCCTTTGCTTCCCAAAGAAAAACCCGACAGCTTGCACGCAATTTTTGTCCGAAAAAACAAATTTTTTCGCTTATGAAAAATTGTTTAAAAATCGGAGCGCTCTTTTCGTTACTGCGGCAAACGCTGATAGCGCTCGACAATCTCCTGCATAAAATCGCCGCCCAGGCGTTCCAGCACCTTTTGCGCAAGGACGAAGCAGACAGTGCTCTCCACGATGATCTCGCACGCGCAGATCGCGCATACGTCGCTGCGCTCGGTCGCCGCGCGGCAAGCCTCTCCGCTGACAAAATCGACGGTATTGAGCCCGCGCATCAGTGTGGGGATCGGCTTCATCGCCGCGCGCAGGACGATCTCTTCCCCGTTCGACATCCCGCCTTCGATCCCTCCGGCGCGATTCGTTTTCCGGAAATATTTCCCGTCCTGCAAATAGATCTCGTCGTGTACTTCGCTTCCGCATTTTTTTGCTGCCGCAAAACCCAAACCGATCTCAACGCCCTTGATCGCCTGTATCCCCATTACGGCTCCTGCCAGATGTCCGTCCAGCTTTTCGCCGTAAGACATACAGCTGCCGAATCCGCTCTTGATCCCCTTTACGCGGATCTCCACGATCCCGCCGGCCGTATCTTTTGCCGCAGCGATCGCATCGATGCGCGCTTTTGCCGCCGCGCAAATTTTTTCATCCGGCATAAAGAGCTCGGATTTTTTGACCTCTTTCAGTTCATCGAAAGCGTATTCTCTCGTATCCTCGATCCCCGCGACGCTGCGCACATAGCCGCTCACTTCGATCCCGAGCCGGCGCAGGAACATCCTCGCGATCGTGCCGGCTGCGACCCGCACCGCCGTTTCCCTGGCTGACGCGCGCTCCAAAATATTCCGCGCGTCCGATTGCGCGTATTTCAGCACGCCGCTCAGATCCGCATGACCCGGGCGAACCTTCGTCAGTTTGCGCGCACTCGTATCTGCTCCGTACGGCGACATATACTCTTCCCAATTCCGATAGTCCTTGTTCTCGATCATGAAACACAGCGGACTCCCCAGCGTCCGCCGATCGCGCACGCCCGATACAATCTGCACGCGGTCCGTTTCGATCTTCTGCCGCGCGCCTCTGCCGTATCCGCTCTGCCGCAGCGCCAGATAGCGGTCGATCTCCTCTACGTCGATCTCCAAATTGGAAGGAAGACCTTCGATAATTCCAACCAGCGCCCTTCCGTGCGATTCGCCGCTCGTCATCCATTGCAACATACCTTTTTCTCCATCTACTTTCTCGCGCCTCTCGTGCGCTGTTTTTTTCATCTCTTTGAAACTTTGCGAAAGTATCGTTTTTCAAATTTTCCGCACAACGTTCCGCTTCTTTTTAAATCCAACCGATCGAGTTTTTAAAAATCCATCCATTCGACCGTATAGGAACCGTCCTCGGCAATCGTCAAAAGAATATTTCCGAGCTCGTCCGTGCGATAGATTTCCGCTTCTTCATTGACCGCCAGCACGTTTTCCATCGCCGCAAGGCTCGGATGCCCGTAAGGATTCCCCGCACCGGCGCTGACAAACAGACAGTCCGGTTTCAAAAGCTCGCAAAACGCTTCGCCCGTGGAAGACGCGCTCCCGTGATGTCCCGCTTTTAAAAAATCGATATCGGCAAAATTCGGTCTGAGCGTGCGCGTTCCGTACGGCGTCGCCGTTTCAAACACGAAAACTTCTCCCTCCGTCTCCGTATAATCGTGCACCAATTGATCTTCCACCGTAACCGTCGCGTCGCCCGTAAGGATCATCCGCCTGCCCGCATATTCCAAATACGTTACTGCCGAAACGTTGTTCAACACTTCCGAAGAAGGATTCTCCTCGTTTGCCGCCGTATAATAACTCGATTCGATCTCCGGCAAAAACGGCGATAAAAACATCAGGTAATAAAAATTTTCCGCCGTTTCCGAAACAATATTCCGATACAAACAGGAAATGAGCCTGTTTTGGGAATACTTGTCCGCCGCTGTCAAAAACGACCGATACGCCGCGTTGCAGTCCGGATCGCATTTCGGATAAAACACCGTTTCCGCCCCGAAAACGCGCAGCACGTCGTCCAAGCCGCCCGCATGGTCGGTGTCCGGATGCGTCAGCAATATAGAATTAAAAGTATCGATTTTCAGCCCTTTGCAATACCGGATCAAATTACGACACACCGTCTCCGAGGAATCTCCGCCGTCGATAAGCATATTCTTTCCGTCCGGAAATTCCAGCAAAATACTGTCGCCCTGCCCGACGTCAAGGAAATGAACGCGAAGTTCCCCTTCCTGTCTCGCCGATATGTCGGGCACAGACGCAAACGCCCAAAAATACCGAAGCGGAAACAAATATGCGTCGATCAGGCAAATACACAAGACGATCAGCATTGCCGCGGAAAGAAAAACGACCTTTCGCCGAGCCGCTCTCGCCTTCTTATTTCTTTGCACCGTATGCGTTGACAATTTTTCGATTCCTCTTTTATCTTTCGTTTTTCCTTGCAAAGATCGCTCTGCCGAAGGGCGGCGCCCTATTTTCCAAAAAAATCCGATCCGCTTCATCGTCCGATCAGCCAGCGCTCCGTCGATAAAACAAATTTTTATTCCTTGTTTTGCACTTTATTTATGCTTTGTTTTGCGCTTTCACGACCAACGGCCGATCGCCTGCCATCGTTGCCGTCATTCCTGCAAAACAGCGCTGCCTTTTAACGCTTTGCGCAATTTCTCGAGCTGCTCCCGTCCGCAATCGTATCCGATGTCGTACATTTGCGCGGCGGAAAGTACATCCACAGCCGAATACTTATTCAGCGGCGGCTCGATCAGAAAATCGCATTGCAAAAACCCCGTCTGCTCGTTTCGGAAAGTCTTTCCGGAAGAATTGACAAACAACGTTTCCCGATAGGATTCCGCTTCCGACAAAGCAATCCCGACCACGTAATCCGCG
>CASDTU010000042.1 GCA_949283775.1 uncultured Bacillota bacterium | reverse complement strand
TAAGAATATCTTGCCCATATAAATTGACCGCAATATTCAAAGCGCTTGCAATCGTCGGAAGCCCGAACAGCGGAAACTTTCCTCCCGCCTCCGCAAATCTTTTTGCCGCTCGCATGGATAATACAAACGCTTCATTGCGTTTCAGATCAGGCTCCGCCAACTCGCCTATCGGCGAAGTCAGAGTACGGTTATACCATTGACCGTCCTGCCAATAGACCTCTGCGCCCAAAATTTTATCGACATAATGCACCCCGTAAATCCCATATTCTACGCACACCGGCACAAGAGCACGGTCATTCATAATGGCAGAAGCTTTATTTTCCGCAATATCCGACAGACATTCGTCGATCCATCTTTCCGGCTCTTTATACGGATCGCTTTTGCCGGCTGCAAGAACTCCATCCAATACAAAAGGCATACGGCAGCTTTCTAAGCTGCCGTTTTTATAAAAATAAAAAATCAATGCTTTTTCAATACCAAAATTACAAATTTTCCGCACTCTTTATCGGAATAAACATATTTCAAAAAATACAAGTTTTTAAAACCCTTTTTTTCGCAAGAGCACTGCCATGCTTCCGCAAAAACATTCCCGCTTTTTATCCACTGCTTTCAGCAGAGCTGCATATAAAAAACTTGCGACGAGATGTGCAATTTTGACACAACAACAAAAGATCCTGTTTTTGTTTCCGCAATTCAGCCGTTTCGTTTTCGCTCCGAATGCAGGCGATTGGGATATAATTTAGAATTCTTCCTTTCTTTTCTCAAAGTACGTTTTGCGATAATCGGATGCCATACGCCATTTCCAATTGATTCCCAAAGTAGATGGAATATTGATACGGGCTTCTTTTCCCAATTCGAGATAATCCTGCATAGGAATAACAACTGTATCGGCACGGCTTTGTAATACGCACCGTACAAATGCGTGTGTAGGCGTTTCGAACAGTTTTTTACGAATACAGCGACGGACGCGGCGTTTTGCCTTGCCTTTCACGTTTTCCAGAAACTGTTTCGACGTAGCATTATCGTGCGTACCGGTATAGGCAAAACAATTTTGCGGATAGTTTTCAGGCAGATATTCGCTGTTCTTTTCATCAAAAGCAAATTGTAAAATTTTCATCCCGGGATAGCCCGTAAACGCCAGCAAATCGCGCACAGAATCATCCAAATACCCTAAATCTTCCGCCAAAATCGGAGCGCTCGGAAAAACTTCCTTGACCCGAGAAAAAAGCTCTTTCCCCGGAGCCTGTACCCATTTCCCGTTTTTGGCCGTTACATCGCCGTAAGGAACGGAATAATATGCGGCAAATCCGCGGAAATGATCGATACGTACCACATCGTACATTGCAAAAGCCGCGCGCAGACGATCCAGCCACCAAGAAAAGTTATCTTTTTTCATCTCTTCCCAATTATAAAGCGGATTTCCCCATAATTGACCGTCCGGAGTAAATCCGTCCGGAGGAACGCCGGCAACCGCCGTAGGGATCAGATTTTTATCGAGCTGAAAATAGTCGGGATTTGACCAGACATCGACAGAGTCCGCGGAAACATAGATGGGGATATCTCCGATGATCTGTACCCCGCGCGCATTGGCATACTCTTTCAATTTTTTCCACTGCGCAAAAAACACATACTGCAAAAAAGCCAAAAACGTTTTTTCTTCTTTCGGCGCGGTTGCCGTTTTATAATTTCTCTGCTTTTCGTCCCAAGACTGCCACTCTTTGCCGCCGTTTGCGTTTTTGATCGCCATAAACAGGCAATACTTTTCCAGCCACTTCGTTTCGCTGCAAAATTTGAGAAAATCTTCCCCTTTTGCGTCAAAGCGCGAAAACGCTTTCCGCAAGACGGCATACCGCCGCTCGTACAGCCGCGCATACTCGATTGGCCCAAGCGGCTCGGCTTGCTCTTGCAGCTCCCCTTCCGTGAGCAGCCCGTCGCGGCAGAGAGCTTCCAAATCGATACAATACGGGTTGCCCGCATATGCCGAAGGAGACTGATAGGGAGAATCGCCGAACGACGTTTGATTTAAAGGCAGGATCTGCCAATACCGATTGCCCGTTTCTGCAAGAAAATCAATAAATTCGTATGCCTGCTCCCCGAAATCGCCGATCCCATAGCGCGACGGCAGAGAAAAAACAGGAAGAAGGATCCCCTTATTTTTCATCTTTTATCCTCCAAATATCAGCCGCATATTCACGGATCGTCCGATCGGAAGAAAAATAAGCGGAAGAAGCAATATTTTCGATCTGCTTCTTCGCAAAGTCCGCACGATCCTTGTAGTCCGCATTGATCTTTATCAATGCCGCAACATATTCACCCAAATCGCGAAAAATAAAGTAATGATCGGGTTTGTGCCAGCTTGCCCCTATCGTCAGGAAAGCATATAATTCTGTATAATATCCCTTTTCGTCGGGGAACGTCCGCAATAGATCCAGCGCGCGGCGAGCATCCTCATCGTGTGCCAGGTATTCGGCAGGATCATACCCGTTTTCGCGCAGGGAATCGATCTCCTCCACCTCTGCGCCGAAGATATAGTTATTTTCTCGTCCGGCATGCTCTACGATCTCGATATTCGCCCCGTCCATCGTACCGCACGTGACCGCTCCGTTCATCATAAATTTCATGTTCCCGGTGCCGCTCGCTTCCAGGCCTGCCGTAGAAACCTGCAACGACACGTCGCTGCCTGCAACAATCTTTTCGGCATAGCTCACATTGTAGTTTTGCACAAATATGACTTGTAGCTTTTGATTGACGGTTTCATCCGCAGCGATCATGGCGGCAATCGCATTGATAAACTTAATGATCCCCTTTGCACGAAAATAGGAAGGTGCGCTTTTTGCCCCGAATAAAAATACGGAAGGAGCAAAATCAGGACATTCTCCGCGTTTTAATTTAAAATAAAGTTCTGAAATGGCAAAAGCGGTCATCAGCTGACGCTTATATTCATGCAGGCGCTTGACCTGCGCATAGACGATCGCACCCGGCAACAGCCGAACGCCTTCCTTTTGAAAGATATAATCGGAAAGCGCGCGTTTGTTTTCTTCCTTGACGCGGATAAATTTTTCTATCGCAAAAGGGTCATCCTCTATTTTCCGTAAATCGGAAATTTTATCAAATTTTTCCCGCCAGCCGGCCGCGCAGGAATCCAAAAGCGCGGAGAGAGCAGGATTATTCAGCATGAGCCAGCGTCGCTGCGTTACGCCGTTTGTCTTATTGCAAAACCGTTCCGGAAAATACTTTGCCGCGGTTTGAAACAGCTCTTTCTTAATAATTTCGCTGTGGATCTTCGCAACGCCGTTGATGCGCCCGCATACAAAAACGGCGACGTTCGCCATGCGGAAATTTTGCCCCGAGCGTATTGCCATGCTCTCCACTTCGCCGTCGCCGCAACCCCTGGCAAACAATGTTCTCCGAGCAAAGCGATCGAGCCTTTTGAGTACCGCACAAATCTGCGGCAGGATCTTTTTGATATACTTTTCCGGCCAGCATTCGAGCGCCTCGGGCAGGATCGTATGATTGGTATAATGAAATGTCTTTTGTGCGATCGCAACCGCTTTTTGAAAAGGCACTTTATAACTTACGGTCAAAATGCGCAAAAATTCTGCGATGGCAAACACGGGATGGGTATCGTTGAGCTGAATGCTGTAATAACGCGGAAAAAATGCAAATCTTTTTCCGTGTTTTGCCACGAATTGATCGATCAGCTCCCCAACCGCTGCCGCGGAGAAGAAATATTCCTGCCGGATACGAAGCAGTTTTCCCTCTTTTGTATCGTCTGCCGGATACAAATATTCGCTGATTTTCTGCGCCTCTTCGCCGCCTTCTGCCTGGTACAGACGCAAAAAATTCGTTCTCTTTCCCAAAACGGGCATATCGTACGGCACGGCGCGCACTTTCATATCCGCAAATTCAATCGTCCTCGCCTGATCTTCGCGCCGAAAGCTCCACGGATCGCCGAATCTCTGCCAATCGTCGGGATATTCCACCTGGTATCCGTTTTCGATCGCCTGACGGAAAAGACCATATTTGTAGCGGATCCCATAGCCGTATAAAGGCAGGCCTTCCGCGGCGGCGGAATCCAAAAAACATGCCGCAAGGCGGCCTAAGCCGCCGTTGCCCAGAGCGGCGTCTTCGATCTGTTCAAACTCGGAAATGTCGACGCCCTTTTTTGCGAGAATCTCTTTGACTTCGCTTAAAATGCCCGCTTCCATCAAGTTGTTATAAAAACTGCGTCCGATCAAAAATTCGATGGAAAAATAACAAGCCCGGCGGGACGGACAGGTCTTCGCGTCCTTATACGCCGCCTCCGCTACAATTTCAGAAATCTCATTGTAAAGGACAATGACATCTTTTCCCTCGGTATCCAACGCATTGATTTTTTGAAGTATCTGTCTTTTATTCATAGCGACCTCGCAACCTTGAAATTCCGTAAAAACGCCCGCAACTATGCGGGCAGTTTTTCTGTTTGTTTCTTTTTTCTTGTTTTTTCTATTGCTCGTTTCGACGCAATTTCAGTTCTTTTGTAAATTCGGGATACACGCACTCGACCATCGCCGTAAAATTTTCAAACGGCACATAATCGGGAATGCTGTTGCCCGTTCCGAGCGCATATCCCTTGCAGCCTGTCTTTTGGAGCAGAGCCGAACAGCGCTCTTTGATCGCCTGAGGCGTTTCCCTCGAAACAAAATCCAGATCGACGCCCCCCAAAATTGCAATGCGATCGCCGTATTTGTCATACGCCTGCTCTACCGGCAGAATTTTATCCTCATAGGAATGTTTCCCGTCGTACTGCATATCGTCGATGATATCGTCCATTACGTCGCAAAGATTTCCGCACGAATGCAAAATGATCGGTTTCCCTGCCCTATGCGCCAACTGTGCGATGCGCCGATGATAGGGAAAAACAAAGCGGCGCATATCGTCGGGTGAAAACATCGTGCCCGTATTAAAGCCCCAGTCGTCGTTTGTCATGAGCGCGCCGACGCAGTCATATTGCAGACTCAGCTCATAGTAGCGCACCATCCGCTCGCCGAATTCGCGGAAAATGCTTTCCAGCAGAGCGGGATCCTCGTACAGCATAAAGCACATATTTTCATAGCCCACCGTCGCCATGACGTTTTCCAAAACTCCGCCCGGGCCAAAAACGATCACTTTCATCTCTTTCGGCAACAGCTTTTCGCAGGCAGAAAGGCGCCCGTCCTGCGAAGCGTCCGGATCCATAAACGGATACGCATTCAGCGAATCCCTGTCCCAGATCATAAAGCCCTGTCCTTCGGGTTTATGCGGATAATCGAACGAGCTTGCGTGCAACGTGATATAGTCGTACCCTGCCGCCTGCATCGCGCGGATATTCATTTCATAATGAAACGGACAATCCCAATCGCTGCGGCTCTTTAAACCGGAAAGCCGCTCGGACGTCTTGTTGTTGATATAAAATTCAAATAAGGTCGGCCGATCGGGCGTTTCCCGCCGCAAAACCTTTAAAATGTTTTCAAAATTCGGTTCACGCATACGTATCCTCTCTTATCGAAGACTAAAAACTTTTTCCGCATTTTTATACATCAGAAGTTCTTCGCCTTCGGCATGTTTGAAATAACTGTCGTAAAAAGCATATCCCGTCTGTACGTTGATGGGAATATCGCTTCCGAAGAGCGCTTTATCGGGCAAAACGCCCAATTTCTTGTACTCTTCGTAGGGTATCCAGGAAACATCTCCGTACAAATTGGGAAGGGAATTGACAAATTTCACCGCTTCCGCGTGATCGGTCCCCAGATCCATATGCACGGCGATAAAATTTATTTTCGGAAAACGCGCGCAAACCTCCGCCAAATATCGGCACTCGCAGCCATACCCCGCCGCCGTATGTACGGCGACAGGCAAGCCGCGTTCCTGCGCGTATTCTAAGTACGGGCGCATCCGTTCATCGTCCACGCGCATGGCGGACATGAAGGGATGAATTTTCAACCCCACCACTTTTTGCGCATTGTTCTCGATAAAGCGTGCGATCTCGCCGCTCATGTCTTCTATGGCAGGACGGATCCAATACTGCATGTACAGCCCGGACCTGTCTGCAATTTTTTCCAAGAGCCGCGCGTTGAGCTGCGTGCTGTGCTCCGAAAGGGGAACAAATCCCTTTTCCCCTGTCGTTTCGGCGTTTTCGATATTGGAAATGATGGCGACAGCGACGCTGCGCTCCGCCATCATTTCATCGATCGTCCGCATCGGCATCGAAAAGGAAGCGATTTCCCCGTAATGCACGTGTGAATCAATTATTTTCATTTTTTACCCCGCGGTTTTTCCGTCCGACATATTCGTTTTCAAAATAATCGAAACGCCGCATTTTAAAACTGTATTATTCGACAACCGTTACCGTTACTTCGCCGCTGGCTTTATTGAGCGTAACTTTATACGTCTTTGCGGTATCCTGCTTGAAATTCGTTTCCGTTATCGATTTCTGCTTTGCGCCGTTCGCCGCCCACTGCATCTGCGTCCAGCCTACGCCGTCATAATCCGCGCCCATATCGATATAGAACATTTCGCCCCACAAAACGGATACGGAAGCGTATGCGCCTTCGGCATTCGTAAACGCAGGCAGTTCCATCGTCGTTTCCCATACGCCGTCGGTCGTTTCCGTCATCACAAAAGAATTTTCATCCGTGTAGCTCCAATCGGTCTTATCGAGGCCGAACGATGCATGAAAATCCCCGTAAACGCGAGGCGTGATATCTCTCTTCATCGTATTGTCGTAGATCGTCTTTGTCTTTGCGTCAAAAATCACTTTCAATCCCGCCGTGCCGAAATCGTAATCGATGGGAATATAGATCGAACCTAAACCGTACGTTCCGTTCACGGGAGCCGGCTGCAACGCATACGTATCCGTACCCCAGCAATGATCCCAGTCGCCTGCCGTAACCTTATAATAATGCCCGTCGTTCACTTCGTCCGGCGTCATGTCGTCCGACGGAACGATAAACCAATACAGATCCGCATCGGGATAGCTCTGATAAAACGCATGTTCTTTGGGCAGCTTCTGCATTTTATAATCCGCGCTGTCGACCGTATAGTTGTTAAAACTGCCGGTCAGATAATACGTCGTTTCCGTATTGCCGCCGTTATCCCCGCCGTCGCCGTTATCGCCGTTGTTGTTGCCGCCGTTATCGCTGTTATTGCACGCGAACAGCATACACGCCATCACACTGAGCCCTAATACAAGAGCCAAAACTTTGAGAAACTTCTTCATCAATCATACCACCTTTTTTTATTATTTGCAAACCGCAAAGGAGAATCCTTCTATACGGTTGACATCTTTTTTTTCTGTCGTAACAGTTTTCGTTCCGGCATTGTAGCCGAAAATCTGCTCTCCGTCGATCGGCGCTTCGTCCGCGCCGAAATTGATATAGATTTTCAATGCCTGCCCGCCCCATGCGCGCTCGAAAGCGAGAAGCCGTCCTTTCGTAAAATAAGGCCGCAGCTCTCCGCTTTTAAAAATATCTTCATAACCTTTGCGCAGCTTTGAAAAGGCCGAGACATATTCCGTGTTTTCCTTTGACACCTCGCGCCACGGCATCGGCCTGCGGTTATCGGGATCTTCACCGCCTTCAAGGCCGATCTCGTCCCCGTAATAGATCAGGGGCATTCCCCGAAACGCCATCGTCGCCAGCAATGCGAGCGCCGCTTTCTGCCGCCCGACCTCTTCGGAGATCCGAATCGTATCGTGACTTCCAAGCAGATTGATCAAATAATCGTAACAAGGCGTTTTATACAGCATATTGTTGGATGCGATCTTCTGCCAAAAAGTTTCCGAATCGATCCGCTCGTGAATGAAATCGAGCAGCCACTTGCGGTATTTATAATTTGTTACGGTATGGACCTGATCGCCGCCCATCCATTTTGTCGCATGGTTCCAAATCTCTCCGATGATGAGCGCATCCGGCTTTACTTTTATAATTTCCTCGCGAAAGCGCCGCCAAAGCGAAGTAGAAACTTCGTCCGCAACGTCCAGCCGCCAGCCGTCGATGCCGAGTTTTTTCGTCCAATAGACCGCCGAATCTACTAAATACGAAATGACCTCGGGATTAGACGTGTTCAAACGCGGCATACTCGGCACACAGCCGGCAAACGTATCGTAATTCCCCTTTTGCACGTCGACGGGATAACTGTAAAGATAAAACCAATCCTTATAGCGCGATTTTTCGCCGTTTTTCACTACGTCCTTAAAAATTGCGTTTTCATAACTCATGTGATTGAACACGCAGTCCAAAATCAGGCGCATTCCCTTTGCGTGCACAGCATTGACAAGTCTTACAAGCGCTTCTTCGCCGCCGAACATATCATCGATCGCATAATAGTCTTCAATGTCGTATTTGTGATTTGTCTTAGAGCGAAATACGGGACAAAGATAGATCACTTCCGTACCCAAGCCGCGGATGTAGTCCAGCTTTTCGACGATGCCGTCAAAATCGCCGCCGTAGATGGATGCGCGGTCGGGAAGCTCATCCCATTCGCGATTGACTCTTTCGCGGCGCTTGGAACTGAAAAACCGATCCACAAAGATCTGATAAACAAGCGCGCCCTTCGCCCACGCCGGAAACTGCGGGATCTCGTCTTCGTTGATGACGGGGAAGAAAAAACTGTTTTTATTATCTACATTTCCTCTTAAAAATCCGTCTGCGGTAAAATAAATATGCTCATCCCGCCCGTCCAACTCGAAAAAGTACTTGAAATGCCGCTCCGGCAGCGTGAGTTCCGCTTCATACAAATCGCTGAACTCATCCGAACACAACCTGTGCATTTCGGAAATATGTCGGTTTTGCGAATGATCATATACGTTCATATAATGAACGCGAGCGCTTTTTAAATCATTCTTTGCGCATTTAAGCCGAACATTTAACGTATATTTTCCGCTCGCATACGCATAGGTGCCCGTACAAATATGGAAAATAGATTCTTTTTTCATACTGAAATCCTCTCAAAGTTTTACGCCGCCATCCGTCAGGCCGCCGATAAAATACCTTTGCAGCGCATAGAACAGAATGAGTATCGGCAGACTCGCAAGCACGGCGCCGGCGCAGTACATACCCCAATTTTGCTGCAACTGTCCGTTAATCAGACTCTGCAAGCCTACGGCGACCGTCATATGCTCCGCTCCGGAAGTGATCAGCATGCTCGCGATCGCGTATTCGTTGTACGTCAATACAAAGCTCTGTATCGCCACGATACACAAAATCGGCTTAACCAGCGGAAAGGTTATGCGTACTAAAATCTGCAAACGGTTTGCGCCGTCTATCATGGCGGCTTCGTCGATTTCATACGGTATCGTGTCAAAATACCCGCGTGCGACCAAAACCAACCCTGCCGACGCGATGACCGAATCGATAATGACCAGTCCGATGAGTTTGTTGATCAGTTCAAACATTGCAAAAATTTTAAAAAGCGAAACGAGCATGAGCGTGAGCGGGAAAATCTGGATCAACAATATAATTTGAAACAGCGCTTCTTTGCCCGCAAATTTTAAACGGGAAAAAACATAGGAAGCAGCCCCCACCACGACGACGGTAACGGCCATCGTTGCGATCGCAACTAAAATCGAATTTCCCAGCCAGTATAAATATTTTGTTTCCGTAAAAAGCTGCCCGTAATACTGCAAAGAAAAACCCAGATCACCGTAGCCGGAAACATTCAGAAAATCGCGGCCGAACGAAATGAGTACGATATATACAAACGGAATCAGCACGAGAACGGCAAGCAGCGCCAAAAAGATATGCGCCCCCACAGAAGAAGCCCTTCCTCTTATATTTTTTGATGTCATGCCGTCTCACCTCCCCTCGTTGTATTTCTTGTTGCTCAGACACATAGTCGTAATGGAAAATGCCGCAACAAA
The DNA here is from genome assembly GCA_949283775.1 of uncultured Bacillota bacterium. GTDB lineage: Bacteria > Bacillota > Clostridia > Christensenellales > Borkfalkiaceae > Borkfalkia. Next base: position 69,258 of record CASDTU010000042.1, on the reverse strand, counting down.
CACAAAAATCACCACCGAATATGCAGCGGCCAAACCGTAGCTCTTTGAATTATACGCAAGATTATAGACAAACGTGATGAGAAGGTCCGTCGCTCCGGGCGCGCCGAGTTCGCTTCCGAACGGTCCTCCCGCCGTCAACAGATATACGCCGAAATTGTTAAACTGCATGATAAATCCCATGATCAGCGTAGGGAGCATCGCCTTAAAGATCAGCGGCAGCGTGATGGAAAAGAAGATCTTTGCCCGTCCCGCTCCTTCCAATGTGGCGGCTTCATAATAATCGTGCGGAATGGATTTAAGATATCCCGAAGCGAGTACCATGTAATACGGCGTACCCATCCAGCTGACGACAAACAGCGTCGAAAGTTTTGCCAGCCACGCATTTTCCAGCCACGGCACATTTCCTCCGCCCATCAGCGCAAGCAGCCCGTTGAGAGCGCCGTTGTCCGTCGCCAAAATCCCCTTCCACGTCAGCAGCGTAATGACGCTCGGCACGACCCACGGCAAGATAAAAATCAGTTTATAAATCTTGGCTACGACGATTTTCCGCTTATCGAGAACCGTTCCGAGAAACGCTCCGAAAATAAACGTAAACACCTGTACGCCCACCGCAAAGCAGATCGTCCATAAAAACATGGAAGCAAACCCCTGCAAGCCCTCGATAAAGATCTCCTTATAATTGTATCCGCCGATAAACACATAGTCCACCAGATTGAGCGAACTGTAATTCGTCATCGAAAGATAGATATTGTGGACGATCGGAAACATATAAAAAATTGCGATCAATCCCAACAGGGGCAGAAGCGCCGCATACGCAACGATCGTCAATCGGATATTGACTTTATGGGCGACAATACCGAGGCGCTTTCGTTTGCGGATCGCTTTTAGAACAAAAATAGCTACTACCGCGACAACAAACGCCGCGATCAGCAGATATGCCCACCACGGCACATCAACCGCTTCGATCTGTACGTTCATCTTTTCAACGTCGCTTAAAATTGCGGCGGCGAGAGAATCGAGCATCTTTTGCGCATCCACAGGACTCCCGTCCAGGTCTCCGTAAAAAATGGCCTGAAACGCCTTATCGGTATAATTATACCAGATATCCCCCTCCGGTATATTCGGGACCGGCTCTACGTTTTCGCAGATTTCCGCCATGACCGAGTAAAGCGGATCGTTTGCGATATAAGCGCTTTCCCGTACGGAAAGATTGACGGGGAAACGGCTTCCGGATTTTTCCTCGAAATTGTTGCCCGCCTCGATCAGCTTCTGCTGATTGGCGTCCGAACACATATATTCCAAAAAGGACTGCGCCTCTTCCGGATAGTTGCTGTGCGCGTTGATGACAAAGCCGTTGACCGTAGCGTACGGTTTTGAAATGCTGCCGTCGTCATTTTTCGGCAAGGGCGCGATCGCATAGTTGACTCCCTTGCGGTCATAGAAAGAATTCTGCCAAAAACCGTTGATCAGCATGGCGATTTCCTGATTGCCGAACGCGGCGGAAACATCGTTATCCACGTCGTTTCGCCCGGGAAGCAGCAACCCCTTTGCCTGCAATTCTTTCATCGTATTGACAAACTCTAACGTTCCTTCGTTGTTTAGACCGATATCGTAAGGATCATAATTCCCCTCTTCGTCCAGCCCGTAATAATATCCGCCATAGTTTTTGATGATCGGATACATAAAATACATGTTTTTGGCATTGATGAGCGTTCCCTTCATCGCTCCGCCCGAAGAATTCAAGGCGTCAAAGGAAGATACCAATTCAAAATATTCTTCCCATGTAATATCCTTTAACTGCTCTTCACGGATATAGTCGGTGTTGTAAATAATTCCGTATGTTTCCACGGAATACCCGATCCCGTACTGTTTCCCCTTCATGTTAAAGGAAGAAAACGCCGATTCGTCAAAGGAAGACTTCACCTCATCCGAAAAATCGATTTCCAGCAAAAACCCGTTCGCCGCCAGATCGCCGATATCGGCGTGCTGCATCATGACAATGTCCGGTCGCTCGCTTGTCTGCGCATTGTTAACAAGATCATTCGGGGCATCGAACAGACTGCGCCTGTCCACGACCTCAACTTTTACGCCTGTCTGCGCGGACCACTCTGCCGCGATCTCGCGAATGACGTCGTTTTCCCGCGTCAATTCGCTGCCCCATACGCGTATTGTCTTTGTTTCTGCCGCTTCCGCCTGCAACGTCCCTTGTGAAGGCATATTCCACGAAAAGAGAAACGTCAGCGCAGAGAACACGGCAAGAACAACAACTACGATCTTCTTCATCTCAACCCCTCAAAAATATTTACAGTTTGCGGAATTTTTCCGTCAGTATTTTCGCCTCTTCCACCGTCGAGCAAGGCAAACATATGGAGAAATTCCCTTTGCGCAAAATATCGATATTTTTTTCAATCTCTTCAAACGAATTGCAATCGATCGCCTGGCAAACGCCGTTGGAATCTTCGATCAGTTTTTCAAGGTGATCGAACGGCCGCGGCTGATTCGGATCCGTCGCGAGCCATAAATTGGCTACGTTTTTCAAAGAACAGATCTCTTTCACCAAATACATGGCGCAGCTGTGGCAATGCATATGCCCGCTCCCGAATGCGTCGATCACTTTCTGCGTGTGCGGGGCGCAGAATTCCCGATACAGGTCGGGACTTAAATTGCTCGAAATGTCTTCGGACATATTGACCATTCCGTCAATATACATCGTTCCGTACACGGCGTTTTTCCTGTATTTGCGGATCATCGCATAAATATCTTTTGCAAAATGAATGATCGCATCCGCACAGAAATCGAGTAAGTCGTGCAATTTGTCCGGTTCATCGTAAAAATCCGTATAAATTGCCGTACCGCGCAGGGATTCCGCCAGATCCATCGGCGAATAAAACCCGCGCGAAAACGGAATGTCCGTATTTTCCGTCTTTTTCAGCATCTGTTCGAGAATGTACATATACTTTTTATACCATACGGAAGTCCCGATCGGCGCTATGTCCTTCCATGCGTCCAGATCCGCAAGAGAAGGCTTTGACCAGCTCGTGTCCTTATTAAAATATACTTCGCCCGTCACAAACGCCGAATAATCTCCGATCCCTAAATTGACGTTCAGCTGCGGAATGAAGTTATCCTCTACCTCGCGCCGCGCCTCCATCATCGTCTCATACCCGCACAAAAGATCATCCACATATTTGTCCAGATCGCTCTCGTCATAACGATATTGTGAAAGATCGATATATTGCTTGATATCACTTTCGGGCAATGCGCGAAACGTTACGTTGCCGCCTTTATGCAAAAGCGCATCCGCATATGTTTTTCTCATTTCCGCAGCAACTTTTTCCACGCTCGGTTTCAGCTCAAATATCGTCTTCATTCCCTGTTCCTCCCAATGGTTAATCGGTTAATCAACCTTTAAAATAATTTGCGCTTACGGCTAATTTGCTCAGTTAAGCGCACTCAAATAACTAAATTGTGCATTCATTTATATGCGATTACTCGGTTAAGCAAATATAATATAACACAGAACATACCGTTTGTCAATACCAAAACGAAAAATTTTTTTAAAAAATAAAAAACCTTTCGGCGCTGTACCGAAAGGCAACAAAAAAATTTGTATACTCTATAAAAGACTATATGTTTACTCTATAAGAAACTATATAAGAAGCGGTTTTACCCACAATTCGTGTACGTCAGAATCCTCCGCTTCCTTTGCTTCCAATTTCGAAACAACAGAGAGAAGATAATTCCGGCGCTCTTCCTCGTCCCAAGCGACGCGACACACATTTTCAGGAAAAAGTCCTTTGCAATACGAAGATACGACCGCCAAACGTTCCGGTTTACAGGCAGAAAGCGCTACGAGACCGGCCACATCCCCGACCGCAACAATATTTTTATCCGCAGAGCGGGCGAAAAATACATCGGCTTGCGAACGATTTGTCCCGTCCAAAATAAAGGTATCCGCTGCCGGAAGCGATCGCAAAATCTGATCCGTACTTTCGTTCTCTTGTCTGCTGTAAATCAAAACGCAGTCTCTCTGTTCGCAAAACTGAGAAACCGCCAACGCAAAAGCGGCGGCATAATCGTTGCGGATGCGGAAAAACAGCAAATCCGGAAAAGCACAGTCTAGAAGAATGATCGGAGAAAAGGTATTTGTACTGATCTTTTGTATTTGCTCTTCGCTTAAATTTTGCGCAAAAATCACATCGAAGGCAAGATCCATATATTCATACCGGCTCTTACTGTCCAAAAGCACCAGTTTATAATCGGCGGCAGAAAATACCGTATACAACGAATCAATTGCCTGTCCGGTATACGGCAGAGCATTTTCCGAATTGTTACCGATCACGATTCCGATCAATTTTTTTCTCGTATCGCCCAAATATTTTGCGGAAAGATTTGGAACATAATGGTATACGTTCGCAATCTGTAAAATTTTCCGCCGCGTCTGCTCGCTTACCCTAGCTCCGCTCTTTTCGTTCAAGACATACGATACCGTAGCTTTGGAAACATTTGCTGCCTTCGCTATATCCTGCATCGTATATTTTTTAACCATAATTAACCTATCCTTTTTTTATAATACAAATTATAATATAATATATAAAATTTGTCAAGGACAGAAATTTATAAATCAAACGGCAAGCGCCGTTTGACAAAAGAAACGGCACCGATGCACCTTCTGCAACTCTTCCTTTTGCAGCATGCCAGCCGCAGCAAACTTTCGCATAACGGATTTCCTTTTCCCCTGTCCCGCGCCGTTCCCTTGTTACTCTTTTTAAATCGATCCTTCCGTAAAAAAAGCGTTTCAGAGATAAAATCAAAATTTATGCGGAAAAGCCACAGAACGAATGGTTTGGAGCTTCCGTCCGTTTTTCGCAAATATGCTCCAAATATTTTTAAGGCAGCCCGTCCAACAGACGGGCTGCCTGGTGCAATGCCGCACATTTTATTTTTCAGAAGAAGTCAGCTCCTGCCACCGTCCAAACACTTCCCGCACATTCTCCGGCTTTGCGCCGGGACCGAATTCGCATTGCGCGATACAATATCCGTTGTCGTAGAGATCTCCATACACCTGATCAACCGCTTTGCGGATCTCTTCCGTGCTTCCGTACGGCAGCAGATGCTGCCGATCGATCTCGCCCCAAAACGTAATTTTGCCCTTAAATTGTTTTAATTTTTCCGTTCCCATACAAAAGATCTGCGTATTGAGTGCATCCAGGCCGATTTCGATCAGATCAGGAATGATATCGAGCGTATAGCCGTCGCTGTGCATAAACGCCCGTTTTCCGTGCCTTTTTGCGATTTCGATATAATCTTTATAGAGCGGTTTAAAAAGCGCTCTCCACTGATCCGGATGGATCAAAAGCCCTCTCTGCGCCCCCCAATCGTCCATCAGACAGACCGTATCGATGTCAGTTTTACACCACTTTTCCATCAGATCACAGTAAAAAGTGTGCATTTTCCTTAAAAAACGCAGCAACCCTGCGGGAATATCCGCCAGATCCATATACAGATTTTCCGAACCGCGGACAAACTGCAACTGCTCAAACGGCCGCGCCCAAAAACCTGCCGCACGGAAGGTGTCCTCCGCAAACCGGTGTATCAGTGCATTCGCCTCTTCCACCTCAAAAGTCAGCCATTCATAGGGTATATGTACGCGATCGGAATCCGACCAATCGTCCTCTTTGACGAGCGGATCCTTCACCTCTCCGATGATGCCCCTCGACACATTTTCAAACGTACAGCCCCATTCGTCGGTAAAGGAACCGATTTCCGTAGAATCCCCCTGCATCACGGGCGAACTCTCTTTCTTCGGAACGCCGATCCCGACAATATCGTCCGGAAATTCTCGTTGGATCGCTTTGAGTTGCTCCCCGAAATGAATTTCTGCCCAAGGCAACGTCCAAAGCTGCCTTGGCGCTCTCTCCGTATTTTTTCCGTTCAATGTGTCATACACGATCTGGCGCGGTGTTTTCATAAACTGCTCCTTTCGGGCGAATCCGTAACGTATAAATCTCAAAAGGTTTCAAACACACGGCAAGTGTATTTCGTGCGCACGGCAAGTCCTGTTCTTTGTTTTCCAAAAGATCGCAAAGCTCGGCGCTTTGAATTTCAAAACCGAAAGATAAAATGCCCTTTGCCCTGGTATTTGCGCATTCATAGCAGCGGACAATATACCCGTCCCCGTTTTCCGCGCGCTTGACGGTCTCTAAAACAATTTCCGGCGTATCGCAGGAAACAAATGACGCACTTTTTTCCCTCGCCTCTGTAAAAGCAGCGACGGGCGGATTGTTGAAAAGATAAGCCTGCCGTACCGTTTGCGTACCGCAAGGGCCGCCGTGCGGAAACAAAGCATAGCGGAAGGTATGTCTGCCGATATCCGCCTGCGGATCGGGTTCGATCGCCGTCTTCAACAGCGTCATGCGGATCACGCCGCCGTGAATGTCATACCCGTACTTGCAATCATTGAGCAGGCTTACGCCGTAATTGCCTTCCGACACATCCACATATTTGTGCCCATAGCTCTCAAAGCGGGCGGCGTCCCACGAAGTATTTTTGTGCGTGTTTCTCTTGATGCTGCCGAACTGAATATCGTACGTCGCTTCGCCTGCATGTATATCGACGGGAAATTCTGCCTTTACGATCATGCGCGCGTCGCGGATATCAAAATCGTTTTCAAAATCGATGCGCTCCGTATCGTCGTACAAAAAGATCGTCTGCTCAAAAACGGAATTTGCATACCGCTTTCGGATGCGCAGCCCCTTTCGGCAGCCGTCCTCTACCGCCGATACGGAAACCACGTCCGAAACAACCTTCCTGTTTTCCGTATAGAACTCTTTGATCTCCCACGCATCAAACTCATAATTTCCATGATCATCGTAGATTGCAAGCTGATTGCCGCGCTGTCCGCTCTGTAATATCTGCCGATCAAATCGCTTGTCGTAGATCTCTTCCAACTCGTAATGTTCGTCAAAACAAAGGCGGAAAAACTTGTTTTCGAGCGTTTTTTCCGCCAAGCGGACGGCCGAAGCATCGCTCTGCGACACATTTTGCAAGATGGTATACCCCATCGGCGGCAGATCCCGCAGAAAAACCAGCTCGCCGCTCGGCAGCCGCACTTCTCCCGATACGGCAAATCCGTTCGGATTAAATACAAAAAGATTTTGTCCGCCGCTTTTTTCGTACATTGTTTCGATTAGTCCGCCCGCCAGATCCTTCCAGCAGTCGCGCAGCAAAGCGTTGCCCGATTCAAAGATTTCGGCGTACTGCGCGGCGCTGTCCCGATAGATCTCGGATATGCCCGAGCCGGGCAGTATGTCGTGAAACTGATTCAAAAGGACAAGTTTCCAAAGCTGTTCCAATTCCTTTGCAGGATACGGCGCATTGTGCGTTTTTGCGCAAAGACTCGCCGCGAGCTCCAAGTTATGCAGCAAAAACTCCGCGCGGCGGTTTCCCTTTTTGTTCGCCGCCTGCGAAGTATACGTTCCGCGGTGATATTCCAGATACAGCTCCCCTTCCCAAACGGCAAGCCGGCTGTTTTTTTCGATTCGTTTTTGCAATCTGCCGAGAAAATTGCCCGCCGTATCGATCTGTGCGCTCACACAGCCCGCAACCCCCTTGCAAAGGCGCCGAATCTTTTCAATGTGCTCCGCGGTAGGGCCTCCGCCTCCGTCGCCATAGCCGAACGTATTGATCACCTCGCCGCTGATATTCTTATCATGAAAGCGTTCCCAGGTGCCCACCGCCTGCGAAGGTTCCGGAATCCCTATGTACGTGGTATGGATATTCGGTTTTTGCCCGCGGATCTTATTCTGTGCGGTCAAAAAATATGCGTAGACCTGCGAGCCGTCCGTACCCTTCCAGGAAAAGACGTCGTGCGGCATGGTATCCGTATCGTTCCAGCTGATTTTACTCGTTACAAACCAATCGATGCCGCATTTTTTCAAAATCTGCGGCAGAGCGGCCGTGTATCCGAATGCGTCCGGCAGCCACAATATCCTGCTTTCCTTGCCAAACTGCTGCTGAAAATATCGCTTGCCGTACAGAATCTGCCGAACGATGCTCTCGCCGCAGATGAGGTTGCAATCCGCTTCCACCCACATTGCGCCGTCCGCTTCCCAGCGGCCTTCCCGTATGCGTTCTTTCAGCTCTTCCCAAAGCTCCTGCGGCGCTTCCTGCCGAAAAAACTCATACAGCTGCGGCTGGGAAGACATAAATTTAAATTCGGGATACTCCCGCATCAGTTTCAAGACGGAAGTAAAGGTTCTCTGCACTTTTTCCCGCGTCTGCGCCAGCGTCCACAGCCAGGCGAGGTCGATGTGCGTATGCCCTATAAACGTCGCTTTTGCGAGTAGCGTTTGCATTCCGTATCCGCCTTGCACGATCTCTCTTGCCCTTTCCAGCGACTTTTGAAACTCTTCCGAGTACGGATCGCGAAGAGAAAGGGCATTGACCGCATCGGTAAGCCGCTGCCGCCACTGCATATATTCGCCCGAATCTTCCTCCGCATATCCCATAACACCGTACGGCACGGCAAGGTCGTAGGCGAGCGAGCGGACTTCTTCGTCCACCATTGCGCACCAGGGCCAAAACACCATTTCCCTTTTGCTCATGCCCGTGTACGCATAAACATCGAGGGTAATATCTCCCATGTACTCAAATTCCACCGCGCGGTGAAACATATCCGCACCGCAAAGCATCTTCCCTTTCAGGTACACGAGATATTGCGCCTGCATCGCTTCGCCCAGGCCGTCCTGCGGGAAAAAATTGACGCTCACTCTGTGTCCGATCCATTCTTTTTCCAACTGCAAACGGATGCGAAACCAGCGATGCTCTTCTTTTCCGCCCCAACAGACAGGCCCGTCAGCACGGATCCAGCCGCCGACGGGTATGTCGTTCGTCTTCTTATAATCGCACTCTTGCCAAAATACGCTGAATGCCTCGGAGCGCTTGCGCAGAGCAAGCTGCTGCAACTGTTCGATAAAAGCCCCGATTCTCCGATAATAGATATCCATTGTTATTCGTCCGATTTTTGAATGTTTTTTGGTACGCCCGTCTGCCGCTTTAAGCACTTTTTTCTCGGCAGCCGCCTTAGTCCGCGCACCGTTACAGATTGTACGCCGCCAGCATGTCTTTTTGCGCTTTGCTCAACAGATCGGCAACCGATGCACTGCTGTTGCTCTTTGTCAATTCGGAAAGGCATGCGCCGACGGCATCCCATACACCTGTGAGATCGACCGCTTTCACAAACGGCGGAAGGCCGGGGATCTCTTGCTCGCTCTCATCCGACACAAAGCTGTACAGCAACGGATGTTCGGTCTGATACTCTTCGCTTTGATAAACCGACTTCAAAACCGGCGTACGCAGCGCGCCGTCCGCAATGTTTTGCTGAATATCTTTCTGCAACATGCGCTCCAAACATTCAAAAGCGAGCTCTTTATTCTTCGAATAGGTAGGTACCGACATATATCCTGCGCCCAAAAGCTGATTGCTCGTCGTACCCTCTTCGACGCCCGGAACGACGGAAAATCCCACATCAAAGCTCAATCCGCTGTTCTGCTGCACCGCCCAAACGCCGTCCATGATATACGCGATGTTCCCGCCCGTAAACGCGGAAAAATAGCCCGCGTCCGAACCTTTGAGCGACGTATTGAAATTGTTCAGCTGTGCGGTTTTACGGACGAATTCCAGCGCCGTTTCATTCGCGTCGGTATCGATTTTCGGATCGCCCGAAGCGTCGGCATAGCTGCCGCCCGCGCCGTTCATCAACGCGCCTACACGCAGATATCCGCCGTTGTTTGCGCCGTAGTACACGCCGCCGGGAAGTTTTAACGGATTGTTCATGTCCGAAACTTTTTGCATTGCGCTTTCCCACTCCGCCCAGGAAGAAGGTCCGTTGTCGATTATATCCTGCGATACATTTGCTTCTTCCAGAATATCTTTATTCCACGCGAGAATGGTATTGCTGGGACACAGACAAATTCCGTAAATGTTTCCTTCCGAATCCGTCATCGTCTCGTACGCCAGCGGTGAAACGTTCTGCTTTATATAATCGGCCAAATCTTTCGGAAAAGGCTCCAATACGTTTTGTTCCATAAAATACGGCATCTGACTTTCGCCGCAGATGATGTCGGGACCTTCCTGCGCAAAAAAGGCCGCGGACAGCTTCTGCGTCAAAGGATCCGCCCAGCCCCAATCGACGCATTTGATCGTTTTGCCCTTTCCCTGCGCCCATTCCTGCATCAATTTTGTGCTTTCGATCTGTTTCCTCGTCAAATTTTTCGTGGCTTCGGAAGGATTCCCGATATTGTTTTCCAATTGCTCTTCCGCCGTCTCGATCGCCGTGCCGATATCGTCGAAATTGTACAAAAATGCTGCCGAGTCCCAAATAACCGTCAATGTGTCGGCGCTGTCTCCGCTTTTGCCGCAACCTGTGCTCGGAAGCAAAAACAAACATACGCATAGCAGTGTCAAAAATATTTTTTTCATACACCATTCTCCTACATGAAACGTTCTTTTATTGAATACAGAGCCTTTCGCTTTGTTTTCGTTTGCATTCAAAAGGATTTCCGCACTGCCGCCCGGCGCGCAAATTTTGTATTTGCCGCCGGGCGGATGCCGAAAATCCCGTTTACTCTTCCTATGCGATCGCATCCGCTTTTGTCACGGGCGGATACGGCACTCCGGAAACGCCTTCCAATTCGTACTCTGCGGATACCGATAAAATACACAGATCGAACCCCTGTGTGTTGCCGGGATATCCGCCGCATCTCAGATACACAACGCCCGTATTGTCGGCAAATCCCTCCACCGTCGAAAGATCGTATACGAAATGATATTCTCCCATCGTCGAGGGATTCATTTCCAAAATCGTATGCCAGGTAGTTCCGTCAAAGGAGACCTGGATCTGCTGATACTTCTGATTGATGAATAGATCCAATTTCCCCTGCGACAGTTTCCCGCCGAAATCAAAACCGTAGAGTACATAGCCGTCGCCGTTGCGGAAAGTGCGGAACTGATTGTCGCCGAAAATATAACTGTCTTTTTCTTCCAAGATATATTTCATCTCTTCCGCGCTTCCGTTTGCCGAAAAACTGAGCGAACCGTCATTGATCGAAATCGGATCCGCCGCGGCAACTTCCGGATACGTTGCAAACGTGCCGTCTAACACATACTCTGCACGGATATTGTACAGACAAATACCGAACGAATCCTGTCCGGGAACGCTTGCAAAAAGCAGATACACCGTTCCGTCGTTCTGTGCAAAACCGCTAATCGCGGAAAGATCGTATTCGAACACATATTCGCCCTTATCCGAAACGACGTTCAAAATCTCGATCCAGTTTTCACCGTCAAACGAACAATAAATTCTCTGGTACTGCTGGTTCAGCGAGAGGAAAACTTTCGCGGAGGCAAGGCGCGCGCCGAAATCCAATCCGTATACAAAATAGGAATCTCCGCTGTTTGTACCGCGGAACTTTGTCTGTCCCTGCTCATAGATCGTATCGTTTTTCCCGACTACGTAATATTTCAGATCAACTTCCCCGCCGTCCGTTTTAAAATCGATTTCCCCTTCCGTTTGCGTTTCGTTTACGATCGGATCCGCTGCGACCACTTCCGGATACGTTTCAAACGTGCCCTCTAAACCGTACGTGATCTCAACCGAATACAGGCAAAGATCAAAGCCCTGCGTATTGCCGAGGATTCCCGAACAGCGAAGATATACCACTCCGGTATTGGCCGCAAATCCTTCCGTTGTCGAAAGATCGTACACGAAGTCCGTTTCGCCGCCCGACTGCGCGGGGTTTTCGTTTAAAACCGTCGTCCACGTCTTTCCGTCAAAGGAAATCTGCACCTGGCGGTACAGCTGGCCGATGTGCATATTCAGCGTCGCCGCCTGCAATTTGCCGCCGAAATCAAAGCCGTACAGCACATATCCGTCTTTATTGAAGGTGCGGAACTGATTGTCGCCGAAAATATACGTGTCCTTTTCTTCCAAAACGTACTTCGTCTCTTCCGCGCTTCCGTTTGCGGAGAAGCTGAGCGAACCGTCATTGATCGAAATCGGATCCGCCGCGGCAACTTCCGGATACGTTGCAAACGTGCCCTCTAAACCGTACGTGATCTCAACCGAATACAGGCAAAGATCAAAGCCCTGCTCGTTTCCGGGGATTCCCGAACAGCGAAGATATACCACTCCGGTATTGGCCGCAAATCCTTCCGTTGTCGAAAGATCGTATACGAAGTCCGTTTCGCCGCCCGACTGCGCGGGGTTTTCATTTAAAATCGTCGTCCACGTCTTTCCGTCAAAGGAGATCTGCACCTGGCGGTACAGCTGGCCGATATGCATATTCAGCGTCGCCGCCTGCAATTTGCCGCCGAAATCAAAGCCATAGAGCACATAGCCGTCTTTGTTGAATGTGCGGAACTGATTGTCGCCGAAAATGTAACTGTCCTTTTCTTCTAAGACGTACTTCGTCTCTTCCGCGCCTCCGATGCAGGAGAATTGAAGATTTCCGCCGAGAGGATTTTGAAATTCGATCCCGTCCGGATCTTGATACGATGTTTCATCGGAAAGCGTATAGCACAGGCGGAACTGTATCATCGTCGCGCCGAAATCATCTTCATCCACCGCATTGCTGAATTTTACGTACAAGATTCCGTCATTGTCCGTAAAGCCTGCAAAATCTTTCAATTTCAATACGACGTTGGCCGTTCCGTTCGTCGTTTTGCTCAAAACTTCGATCCATTCGCTTCCGTCGTACGATACGTCGATCTTTGTGCGGTTTGCGAGGAAAACCTGCAATACGGCATCGGACATTGCACCGTGCACGTCAAACGCATAGATGAAATATCCGCTCTTTGAGGTCGTATAGCGGTTGCACAGTCCGTTCAATTCCGCATGCTCCTCGGTATATTCGAAGATTCCCGTGCTGCTCTCGTCGTACAAGAATTTTTCTTCCGCCGCCGTATCCGCATCGAACAAAATTTCATGCATTGCGCTGTACGGATCGCCGTTCAACACAAAATCCGAAGTTTCGTCTTCCAAAGTATAGTAAAAGCCGAAATTGAACACGTCGGCTCCGAATCCCTGCAAATCCTGCGCCGTGCTGCGGAAACGCACATAAATAAGACCGGCGTTGTCATCAAAATCCAATTTCCCGCTCGTCCCGTCCAACAACGTTTCCAAGCGATATTCGTCGCTGAAAAGGGTGTTGTCGATTGCCACCGCCTGCAAAACGGGAGTATAGCTGACGCCGTCGAAGGAGACTTCCATCGTCGTACGGAAACAATAAGAAACGCAAAGAAGTGCCGTTTTCAATTTGCTCCCCGCATTGAACGCATACGTAAAGTAAGCGCCGATCCCTTTTTCGTCGCTGCCCTTGTTATAATCGGCAGAGCGATGCGTGCCCCACGTATCCGTCAAATAATTTTCAAACAGGAAAGGACTTTCCTCTTCGCCGCAAGGAATAAACGAGGTGCCCCTCAATACTTCGATCGTAAAGGATACCTGCTGACCGGCATAGCTGATCACAACTTCCTTTTCGCCGGTCGTGCTCATATCTACCTGCGACGCCTCATATTCGGTGGAAGGAAGGATCGTCGTCGTCCCGTCCGACCACTTCGCGTTGATAATAAGGCCCGTCAGAGAAAATTCTTCGCCCAAAGAGTACCGCGTTTTGCTCGGCAGCTGCGCCAGTTCGATCCCTTTCAGCTCCACTTCCGCCGCGACGGTGATTTTAAATTCTGTCTTATATTTGTCCCATGTTACGGTGACCGTCTTTTCGCCCGCCGTCGTCATATCCGGAGAGGACAGAGTATAATTCTCTATCGTTTCCAGCTTTCCGCTTTTATATTCCTTTTTCACGGTCAGGCCCGTCGGATCAAACGAATCGTTTACTTCGTATTCGGTCACAAACGGCAGGCTCGTCACCTTGATCCCTATTACTTCGTCCGTTTTGGAACAAGCCGCCAGCCCGATTCCGAAAGCGCACAGCAGACAAGAAATCAAAAATAAACATAAAAATTTCCACTTTTTACTCATATCTGTTTCCCCCTATACTTTATGATTTTGAACCATTGCGGCACCTGTTATTTGCTGTAATTGCGAATGGCGGCAACCAACTGCGACGGAAGAACAAATTCATACGAAGCAGCATTCGCGCCGCCTTTCAACTGTTCGATCGCGTCGGGAACCATGTGCACCCCCTCGCCCCAGGAGTTGACGTTGACCATCAAAAACAGAGGTGCGTCGCTCTTTAATACGTTCTCACGGAAATATTCCAAAGAAAGAACGATGTCTTCCGCATTATCGCAGCCGCCGAACGACTGGACGCCGCCTTTTGCCCAATAATTTCCGATCTGTTCGATGACGACCGTATCGCCGATCAACTGCCATTCGCCCGTCAGGGAATTATGTCCGCGGCTGAGAAGATCGGGCTGTACGATCTCCACATATTTTTCGATCAGGGAATAATCCGAACCGACCAGCGAATTTCCGGTACCGCCGCCGCTGTTGACCAAGTCCCAATAATTGGACATCGTAAGTCCCACGTTCGCAAACGCCTCTTTGGTCAGTTTTAAGAAGTTTTCATAGGAACGCGCCGGCATTTTGCTCGCGTACGCATACGATATGCCGCAAGGTCCCTGTAAAAACTCGTCGTTTTCACTCTTCGTGTCGTAATACCACTCCAAAATCAGAGGATTGCATACGCCAAACATGGACGCGGTAGACCACCCCATCGGGAAAGTGCCGCGATCCGGATTCATAAAGTTTGCAATGTTACTCCCGTCCGTAAAATGCCATGCATCGCCGTCCGACATCATAAACGAAACGTACATTTTTCCGTTCTCTGCCGTATAGTCTTGCGGAATCTCTCCGTTGATCGGCTGCTGCTGCTGAAATTCCGGAAATGCGCCCCAAATCGAACCGTTATCGTATCCCCAATCCGCACCGGCCACGATCTTTCCGCATTCGCTGATGGAACTGATATACTGCTCTTCCATATTCAGATCCGCCCAGCCCATGACCGGAGTGCAGTCGGGAAACTGGTCGAGAATCTTTTTCTGATATTTTTTGCCCGCATCCAGGAAATCATATCCCGCGTTATACACGAGCCCGTCGGACGCGACGATCAGATCGTAATACGTAGGCAGGAATTTTTCACCGGTGCCCCTCTCGCGCGGAACCGCAGCATACACGATCGTCTTATTGGACCCTTCCACCATGTTTTCCGCGATCCAATCGTTGATCGTCAGATAATTGGCTGTCTGGGCCGTCATACCCATATATTCCAAAACGTCCACGCGCGGAATATCATACCCTTCCGCTATGATCTGATCGGCAAGCTCCGCCGTCACCGCTACGCCATGATTGCGCCCGGCAAGCATCGCCGCAACGTTCATAGTGTCGTTGAGCGAGCTGTTCGTGGGAAACACAAACAATCGCTGAATCTCCGCGTGGTATTTTTTAAACAGAGTCCAAAACGCCTGTGCTTCCGGATGCGAGGTATCCAGCGAAAGCGGATTAAGCGTCACCTCGCCGTAGTCCGTCAAGATATCCTGACGCACCCCCTCGACATCGATCCCGTTGTAGCTCCAAGGGCGCGCTATGTAGACGCGCGGACTCTCTTTATTGATCACTCCCTGCAACACCGACGCGCTGAACATATTCGCGCCGCTGTTATTGGCTGCTACAAAATCGACCAGATCGATGGTCTTCTCCGGCTGCGACAAACGAAAATCTACCTTTTCAAACACTTCCGTATCCGCAACCGTTTTCGGGGCATCTTCCCCCGTTTTTCCGCAGCCTGCAAATGCTCCCAACACAAAACACAGTGCAAAAATCACCGCGCTCTTCCGCAAACCCGAATTCATTCATTTCCTCCCGAATCTTACCGTTTTTTATTTTGTGTTTATATCTTTATACTTTTTCCCAACAACGAATCTTCCGCTCCGCCGCCGTTATCCCTTGATGCCGGCGCTCATCAGTCCGCGCACGATATGTTTTTGGAAAATAAAGAAAATCACAACGCTCGGCACCGTAACCAGCAGGCTGAAAGACAAAATCAGAGGATAATCCATCAGCTGCCCCTCTTTGCCTGCAAACGCGGTCAGGCGCGTCAATGCCGAAGGGATCGTCTGCAAGCTCTGCGATTCCGTATAGTAGAACGGCGTCGTCCAATCGTTCCACACACCGATCGCTCCCGTTATGACCAAATAGATCATGATCGTCTTGACCATCGGCAGAACGATCCGAAAAATAATACACGCGGTATTTGCGCCGTCCACTTTTGCCGCCTCTTCGATAGATATGGGAAGCTCTTCCAGAGTCTGGCGGACGAGAAACGTTCCCATGACGTTCAACGCTCCGCCGCCCAGCAGCAGATATACTCCCCATGTATCGTACAGGTTCATGGCTCGCAACTGCAAATACATCGGCAGCACCGAAAGGATGCCGGGGATCATCTGCGTGGCGAGCATACACAAAAACAACGCCTCTTTCCTCTTGAATTGCAGCCGCGCAAAGACGTATCCGCCCAGCAACGCGCTTAGGCAGGAAAAACTCGTGGTATACAGCGTTCTTAAAATAGAGTTGGTATAATAGCCGAGCGTGGCGGTGTCTAAACCGACCATGAAGAGCATCTTGAAATTATCGATCGTAGGCTCTTTTGCGACCGGAAACAGCCCCAATACCGATTCATTGAACTCTTTTGCCGTATAAAAACTTGCCATGACCACATATAGCAGCGGATACACCATGATGACGGCTCCCGCCGTCAAAACGGCATAGGCCGCAATTTTTCCGATCCAGCGGAAGAGCTTTTGCCGGCGGATCTTCGGATCGATCGCGCGGATCTTATCCGCATTAAAGGTTGTTTCAGGCATCGTTCGCTCTCCTTTTTGAAAACAGATAATAGGACGCCGAACACACAAAGATGATGATCGCCAAAATCAGAGAAGACGCCCCTGCCATCCCGAAGTTAAAATTGAAAAATCCGTCTTTCACGATCTTGAGCGCGAGCACCATCGTTCCGTTTTGCGGCCCGCCGTTCGTGATGAACGCCACCGGTTCGTAGATCTGTAGCGCTCCGATGATCCCCGTGATGACGATATACGTCACGATCGGTCGCAACCCCGGCAGCGTAATATGCAGAAATTTTTGAAATGTATTGGCCCCGTCCATCTCTGCCGCTTCGTAAAGCGAAGCGTCGATACATTGCAGCCCCGCGAGCCAAAGTAGCGCAGAACCGCCCACACCCTTCCATATACTGTAAAAAATAATGACGATATAGCCCCATGTCGCCGAATCGACAAAATTGATCGGCGTCCAGCCGTTCGCGTTGAAGATCCGCGTCAAGACCCCGTTGAACGGATCGATCATGATCTGGATCACCTGCGAGATCGCGACCGTCGACGTTACGGCCGGAATATACCAAAGGCTCCGGAACGCGCCGCGCCCTTTCAGCGGCATGTTCATCAAAAGCGCCGCCCCGAAACCGCACAACACCGTTCCCGCCGTCGTTACCACTCCGAGCCATATTGTGCGCCAAAGAATCTCACGATATAGCGAATTTTTAAAAAATGTAACAAAATTTTCAAACCAGATAAACTTCGGCTGCGGATTGATTCCTCTCCATTCAAAAAAACCAAGAACAAAGCCGAACAGCATCGGAAACCCCGCAGCCAAAAACCACCATAGGATCATCGGCGCAAGGATAACGAGAGCACGCTTCGGATCCGTCCAGCCCCGTTTTTTCTTACGCTGCTCTATTGAACCTGCTTTCACATTTTTCCTCCACTTTTTCAATTTTACAAAATCATTATAGCAAACCGCGCTTTTGATTTCTATCTTTATTTTTAAAAAAACTTGCGATTTTTTTAAACCTTCTTTTAAAAGCGTATTTTTTAAAAGAGAAAATTGACAAGCCGAAAACCCTGTGTTATAATCAAAACCATGAACAAACTCTTGCAAAACGATCCTGCCGAAAAGGATCTTTCCCGCCCCAAAAGGCTGGGCCATATCGATTACATGGACGACTTTGACGATCCGGAAAGCCAAGTGTATTTTCACTGGTGGGATAAAATTTACGTCGGAATGCATGACCATAACCATTACGAGATCTTTCTCATCACGCGCGGCAACACCATGCATACGCTCAACGGTATCCAGACCAGCCTTTCCAAGGGCTGTATGATGCTGATCCGGCCGGAGGATTGCCATACCTTCTACCCCTCGCCGAACGAAAAACAGCCCGAAATCAGCCCGCAGCATATCAATTTAAGTTTTACCGTAGACAAAATGCAAAGCATTTGCAGCGTTTTTCCGGGTCTGAAAACTTTTATCGACCAGCGGTCTTCCCATCAATGCGTAAATCTGTCCGACTCACAGCTGGATTACTTTCTTTCCAACGCGAAGCAGATAAACCTCGTTCAGGAAGAACGGCGCGACCGAAAGCAAGTCGTCGCCTATATCACGACCGAGATGATCACGGAGGCGCTGTCGATTCTCTATAAGACAAACCTGAACATGAGTCCCCAATATCCAGTTTGGTTCAATCAACTCATCCAAAAGCTCCACGAACCGGAGGCTTTGTCTTATTCCATGAAGGATATCTATGCGATGTCTCATTATTCTCCCCCCATGCTTTTGAAATATTTTAAAGAATATACGGGCGAAACGATCGTATCGTACTTTACCAAAATCAAGATGAAATTTGCCTGCAACCTGTTGCAGACCACAAACTTTTCGATTTTGGAAATTTCTAATCGCGTCTATTTTGACAGCATCAGCCACTTTAACCGCCTGTTTAAACAATATACCGGGTTTACCCCTTCCCAATACAAAAAATTGAAAAATTTGGAACATTAGATCTTTTTACATCAAAAAACTTTCGAACGGCCGGCTGCGAGCTCCGTATTTTTGCTCCCTGCCGGCTTTTTTTTCGCATACAAAACACGAAACCGTCTCAAATATTTGCGAGCCGCGCCCTGAAAGGCTGACAGCCTTTCAGGGCGCGGCTCGCTTTTCCCCTCGCTTATCCCCCGTATGTCGTTCCCGTTTGGAACACGTTTTTTCTCTCTTTTTTAGGGCATCCCTTTCCCGTTTGAAATACGTTCTGCCTCGCTTTTTTAGAGTACCGCTTATCCCTTTGGAATACGTTTTTTCTCTACAATACGGGCGGCCCGTCTTTCCGACGGGCCGCCCGTATTAAAAAATCTTCAAAAAACGAAATTCCGGTCATCTATTCCGCGAAGGGATTTTCCGTTTTATAGCGAACGCCTTGCGGATAATTATACCCGATCTCTTCCGCAGGCACGCCGATATACCGAAATACCTCATATAAAATTTTTCCGAAATGACCGAATGCGACCGCTCCGTGATGCGGGAAATTTCCCTCTATCAGCACATGGCGGTAAAATCGCTTCATCTGCGGAATTGCAAAAATACCGACCGAACCGAAACTCCGCGTATAAACCGGCAGTACTTCCCCTTCCGCAATGTAAGCCCGCAGCCGATTGTCGGACGTCGATTGCAGGCGATAAAAAGTGATGTTACCGGGCAAGATATCCCCTTCCAATGTGCCCTGCGTCACCTCTTGCGGCAGCGAACGCGCCATGATCAGCTGATATTTCATCTCGCAAAAACAAAGTTTTTTACTGCAAGTGTTGCCGCAGTGAAAGCCCATAAACGTATCTGAAATCGAATAGGGAAATTTCCCTTCAATGTCCGCTGTGAATAGGTCTTTCGGGACCGTGTTGTTGATATCGAGCAAAGTTACCGCATCTTCCGAAACGACTGTGCCGATATATTCGGAAAGCGCACCGTAAATATCCACTTCGCAAGATACCGGAATCCCTTTTCCCGTCAGCCGGCTGTTTACATAACAGGGAACAAACCCGAATTGCGTCTGAAAAGCCGGCCAGCATTTACCGGCAATCACGACGAATTCGCGGCTGCCCCTGTGCGCCTCGATCCAATCCAGGAGCGTAAGTTCGTATTGCGCAAGCTTGGGAAGAATTTCCGGCTTTTTATTTCCTGCGCCCAATTCCTTTTCCATATCTTTCACGACGGCAGGAATGCGAGGATCCCCCGCGTGTTTATGGTACGCTTCAAACAGGTCCAATTCAGAATTTTCTTCTATTTCCACACCCAGATTATACAGCTGCTGAATGGGAGCATTGCAGGCGAGAAAATTCATCGGACGAGGCCCGAAAGAGATAATTTTTAAATGTTTCAGGGCATACACTGCCTTTGCGATCGGAATAAATGTATGCAGCATATCGGCACACTCTTCCGCGTCCCCCACGGGATAATCCGGAATATATGCCTTTACGCCGCGGAGCTTTAAATTGTAGGATGCGTTCAGCATTCCGCAATACGCATCGCCGCGCGAGGAAACGAGCGACCCGGTCGTCTCTTCCGCCGCCGCAAAAAACATGACCGCACCGCCCACTTTTTCCGAAAATTCTTTGGCGAGCATCGTTTCGGCTATTTCAGGCCCGAAATTCCCCAAATATACAGCCAGCGCGTTGCAACCTGCGTTTTGAATGTCTTCAAGCGCCCGTTGCATATGCAATTCGCTCTCAACAATACAGACAGGACATTCATAGATATTCTGATCGCCGAATTTTTTCCGATAGGCGCAAATAACCGCTTTTCTGCGATCGACTGATAAACTTTCCGGAAAACAGTCGCGCGAAACGGCAACGATTCCCACTTTGATTTGCGGAATATTGATCATAGTCACTCCTCCTCTGCAACAACTGTCACTCCTTAAATCGGTTTTTCAGGATCAGCTTTTGCATGTTTCCTTTATTTTAATGGTTAAAATTTTATAAGCGTCCACTTTTAAAAAATATTTTCCGTCTTTGTGAACAAGCGAACGACTCGTTTTTTCGTCTAAGTCTGTGCGATAGGCTTTTGCGTCGGAATTTTTCAAGGACAGTGAAAATTCCTGCGGCGCTTGTTCGACATTATACACGCGAAGGATGCTTTCCCTGCCTTTTACGGACGGTTTTAAAGCGCTCACTACGCAGTTCCCTTCCGTACGGATCTCTCCGAAGGGGAACTCTTCCGCGCCGTCTGTAATGACGAAGGAATTGATCTCTTTATATTGATTTTGTAAATTTTGCAAACTCGTCAAACCTTCTTTATGGTACGGTTTCAAAAGAAATTCAAAGGTCATAACGCCTTGCAGCTGTCCGTCCGGCTGCCCGTTCGTCGTGTGCGTTTTGGAAAAGCTGCGGAACAAAGTCACATACATCGAACTGCGCGGATCCGTGTCACATCCCGCTTCGTGAAGCCCGTATTTCGACAAAAACGCCAGTCCCGTACCCTCCGCATCCGTACGCAGGAGAATCCCCTGCATATTTTTTTCCAGAGGATCTGGCTCTTTAAAGTCCAGAGTTTGTGCAAGGGTCCCCGCCTTTCTCTTTACAAACGCAAAATTTTGCGACGCATAATAGAAATCGGAACCGGTATCGGTCGGCAAATGCAGGCGCAAACGGTGATCCTTTGCGGAATTGTGAACAAGCATTTTTACCCTTACAAAATCTTCTCCCGCGTTTAAAGTGTAGACAGATTCGATTTTGAGGATCTTCCTTTCACCGCTCCGCTCGATCCCCGCGGCAAAAATATCCGTTTTTGCGGGAATTTCCATAGAACGTACGACGCGCACGCTGCCGCCGCTAAAATTGGACGGGAGAACTTCCGCCGCCTCCAGCTTTGTCTTTACGCAGAGCTCGCCGCATTTATTGCGAACGGAAAACCAACCGTCTCCGATCTCCGAATCATCTAAAAGCCCGCACAGATTCGAATACGTTTTGCCGGACCTCTTATCGGTCAAAGAAATGCGGCCGTCCGGTTCGATTTGAACTTTTAAACAGGCATTTTCCAAATTTCCCTCGCTGTCCGCGGTGCCGCCGGGAAACCGCACCGGTTTCTCCTGTGCCTTTACAAAAATCCGCGTACAGCCAAAGGGCTGCAAATTTGCGGCAAAGGTCAGCGTATAGACGTCCGCCTTCTGAACCTCTTCCGAACAGACGCGCAGGGAAGCATTGCGGAGAATTTTTTCTATACGGTACGGAATTTCCCGTCCGTCTTCCGCAAACAAAAGAAAAGACGCGACCGACTCATATCCGAAAGGCTCCGCATAGGACGGATAATCCGTAACAAACGGCAATTCCAAAGTCAGGTATTTTTGACCGCCGAACGTATTCATGGAAAAAATATTGATCACCGTATTGTTTTCCGCGTCCAGCGCGGCAAAGCGCTTTACCTGCAATAAAAGGCTTTCCTGCGTGACGGCTTCCGTGATGCTCTCGACCTGTGAAAAGCGAAATTGCATATCCTGATGCACCCGATCCACGCTGCAACCGCAGATGGAGTCGTGCGGATGATTCTGCAATAAATTTTTCCAGGCAATTTTGAGATATTGCTCGGATACGGGATACTTTCCGTTCCGAAGATAAACGATGAGCGGTTCCAGCCACTTTTCCAACAGATCCTGCGCCCTGTCGTTTCGGCTTTTTATGTCGTATCTCGAAGACAAAATATTCGTGATCAGATTTAAGTAAGGAGAAAAACCGGGCGCGGTTTCGATCAATTCGCCCTTTCTGACCTGTTTTGCATAGGGAGCCGCAAGTTCAAACATTTTCTCCAAATTTCCGTGCACGATTTCTCTGTCCGGATACATCTTCGAAATTTGGCGGAGATATTCCGCGGTATGTTTATGCACAGGTTCGTGATCCATCGCATCCATAATCACCGCGACAGGGCCGTTCGAACGAGCGATCTCGCGGTCAATATATTCCTTGCAGCGCTCTAAAAATTCTGGATCGTCGGCAGATCTGTCGACGTTTTTATTGTTTATTCCCGACACTTCCGCCGCAAAACTTCCGTATCCGTAGCAATCCGGAACCTTGTACACGAGGCATTCCGTTCCGTCGGGCGACTGCCAGCGAAAAAACATTTCTGTCGTACTTTCCCTTGTCCCGCGGCCCAATACCGCCGTATGAAACCCGAATCCGGCTAAAATCTGCGGAAATTGCGCTATATGCCCGAATATGTCACAGATATAGCCGCACTGCATTGGCTTTACCTGAAATTGCTCGCAAATCTCGCGGCCAAACAAAAAATTTCGGATCAACGCTTCTCCGGACACCAAAAATTCGTCCGGCATGCAATACCACGGTCCGATCACAATGCGTCCGGAACGGATCAACTTGGCAAGGCGGTCCTTATACGAAGGCGAAATTTCCAAAAAGTCTTCCAAAACGATCGTCTGTCCGTCCAGATAAAAAACGCGAAACTGCTCGTTTTGTTCCAAAAATTCGATCAAAGAACGCATCATTCGGTCCAATTTAAAGCGAAAACCCTGAAATGTCTGGTACCACTCTCTGTCCCAATGCGTTCCCGAAAAATAGCATAAATACTTTTTCATTCTTTCTGTATCCTGTTGATTATTTCCCCACTTTCCGCCCGGGCCAAACGGCGTAAATACGTTCGCTCCCGTTTATCGGCACCTATTTGTTCAGAGCCGTATGTCTGCGTGGATAGGTTGATAGCCGTAGAATCGTACACAATCCATCCCCCGTCTCAAAACCCTGTTTCGGTCTTGCCGAATGAAAAATGTCCGCTGTCCATTTTATCTGGAACAGCGGACACCTGTTTTACACCTCTTTTATTCTACCGTAAATGTCTGATACCCGATCTTTTGCGCATCCGCCGTGATCGCCAGTTCTTTCATTCCCTTGCCCGTAAATCCGAGTTTATCCAGATCAACCTGAATCTTTTGATCTGCAACTGCCGAAATGGTGCAGTACACAACGCTGACATTGTTGCCTTCCACATACACTTTTGCGAAAATAGAAGGATTATTGTTGGTAAGTCCCAAAGAATCTCTGAATCCGTGCGGATATCCGGGTATTAAGCGTTCCTGCGTCTGCGGATCGCGCTGCGAATTCGCAAAGCGGACATATTCGAGTTTCTGCGCGCTGTCGGGTCCGTCCGTCAGCAGCATGATTCCGCCCCAAACGGCACCTTGCAAATAGTATTCAACCACACCCGCACCGTTGGAAATGAAGTTCAAAACACTGTACACGTATTCCGGGAAGCAATAGGCTGTCAAGCCGTATTCCGCTTCGCCGCCCCACATCGGCGGATGTTCCAGCCAATGATCCTGACGGATATCGATATAACGGCAGGTCAAATCATTCGTCGCCTCGCTCAAAATAAACGCATTTTCTCCGAGCCCCTCTTCCGATTTTACGATTTTCGACAGATTGACGATGCCTTTTACGCCGGCCGACAAACGTTCAACGGGGTCGGTCGCGGAATGCAGATGCCCTTCCCGATCGCAGACCGATTGCACGAGCGAACCTTGGTCGAACTGGCATCCGTCGCCGCCTAAAAGCCGATAACTGGGCAGCAGCTCGTCTTTCCAAAGATCCTCAACGTATTCGTTATAAACGCAAGCCGATACCGATTTTCCGCCGTACCACGAACTGTAATAGGGTTTGCTCGGAAGAATATCCTCGTAATGCTCGAATCTTTGATTGGTATGCGTTTCGTCCGCATCGTAAACAAACGGGTGCGAATACAGCATCATCCGTCCGCCTTCGTTGCGATATGACCCCTCGCTTGTTTCGTCTGCCAGATAGGTTTTCCAAGTATTGAGCGCGCCTTCCGCCGTCTTTTCGCCGGTAGAATTGTCGAGATTGGTATTGAGCGGCATCAGGAACGGCTGGTCGTTTCCGTAGCCGTGTTCGGTGATCCCGACCGTCCAGAGCATCGAATTTTCCAAGCGGGCGCCGAGCTTTTCCGCATGCGTCTGCACGATCGTGTTGAAATCTTCCGCATTCCCCATCGTCCCTTCGCCCGGTACCGTTCCGATCATACGGAAAAAATAATCGGTCGTGTCCGCGATCGTAGAGAGCGCGTTGCTCTGCTTATCCGTCTTTTTCTCCAACGTCATATAATCGGGCGTACCGTCTTCGAGCGTGAAAGCCTTGTTAAATTCGGCGGAATAAATATCGCCGACCGTGTGCCATTGCCCCTCATGAATCGCGACGAATGCCTCGTCCGTAGTATACACCTGCGGATACCCTTTCGGAAGCGGGACATATTCGCCATACACCTGCTGCGGATGGAACAGAACGATCTCGATGCCCATACCGCCGCCGTCGCTCTTGACGCGGAATTCCGTCAGCATTTCCGACTTATCGATATAGCCGATGCCGATACCGTTTTCCTCTCCGTACAGATCCATCCAGCCCATTTCCAGCGACTGGTCATTCAGGCCGGGGTATGCGAGCGTCTTCCCGAGCATAAAATTGCTGTTATAAATGGGATTTTGCCACTTTGTGCCCGTGCCCCAGACGGGCGCGACCAAATATTCGTCCGCGCCGCCGCCGCTGCGCAGGCCGCCGCCGTTGAGCAGATGCAGCGCCATACAGTCGCCCTTGGCATTCTTCATGTCCAACGAAACGGTAAATTTAAAATACTGGCTGTCTTTGGTAAAATTATACGTCACGCTTGCACCGATCCCCGTATCCTTTGAAGAAGACTTACTGTCCGTTTTTAAGGAATCAAAGGTCATTTTCAGATAGGTCGTCCCGTCCTTCTCGCTGATATCGATAGCCTTGACCGTATTCTTCGTGTCCTTGTTGATCGATGACGTATAAATGCTGCTGCCCTCGTCTTCCGAATACTCTATATAGAAGGGCCAACTTCCCTTGTCACTGTCTTTGTGCACGGTACCGGTCGTTAAATTTTTGACCGTCTGAATGTATCCGGTTTTCTTATCCATGACGACGCGAAAATGATCGTTCGCCGCAATTACCTGGTTTTGCGTAACTTTTACCAGATCAGAACTGCCGCTGACACCGCCGGGATCCTCCGGCGAACATGCGACTATGAAAGAAATACCGAAAATACAGGACAGCAAAACACTCAAAATTTTTCCGAGTTTTTTCATTTTTTCTCCCCTCTTCGATTCTTTTTTATCAGAAGCACCGCTCCTGCCATAGCCATGGCCGCACCGACCGCGCTAACGGACAAGATACTGCTGCCGCAGCCGCCGCTGACAGCCGCCAAAGCCTGTTCCAGCTCCGGCTCCGTATAGACATTCTGCGGATAGCGCTGCGCTCCTTCCGGCTGCGGTTCGTTGACGCCGACATAATAGGTTTCATGGTACGCTCCGTCCGCGATCCCCTGCACGACGATTTCGTCCGTTATCACGATGCTGGTCGACTCGATGATCCCCGCCTGGGAAATCATAAACGAACCGCCTTCTTTCACCGCCAATGCGTCCGTATCGACCATATCGATGACGAGAATGTCGTTGTACCAGACGCAGATGCGCACGCCGTTTTCCACATCCTGCGTCGCGATCCGCATATTCATAAGATCGGTAAAGTCGATTGCCGCAACGGCCGCAAGCGTCACTTCCGGCGAAGTACCTCCGCTCGTATTGTTCGAACGGCGCAAAGACATCTGGAACTGTTCTCCCTGCGGCGCCCCCAGGTTCGTTTCAATGATCAGATAATAGCAGTTCCGATCTTTTGCGTCCCAAATGTTCCATGTCGGCGAAGTGTCGCGGAACGTAAAGATCGCCGCCCAATAATTTTGACCGTTTGCAACAAAATCTGCGTTCAGTTTAAGCTGCAATTTAAAATCGATATAAAAATCTTGATACGGGTTTGCGCCCTCCGGCAATACGTACCCTGCGTTTTTGCATTGTCCTGCAAGCATGGTCAGCTTGTTCGGATCGAATGCGCAAAGCCCCGTATTATTGCTGCGGATCTGGCCCTGCCATGCAAACGTATCTCCGAGAAGATCGGTGAAGTCCACTTTCGTCAGATCGTCCAAATTAATCGGATCCGCTTTCGCCTCCAACGCCACATTGCTCAGAACTTTCGACAGATAGGTGTCCGCCGCAAAAGATCCGACGATCGTAAGGCCGCCCGCCTGCGTAAGATAATTCTGTTTATCGGTGATCTTGCCGATAAAAGTATATGTATCGTTCTCAAACGTAAAGACGCGGAGTTCTGCGAAACCGCTTTCGTTTTGTACCATTTCAAAGCGGAAATTGTTCACATGATTTGCGGTCCAATCGATATGGGAACCAATGCTGAGCGTACCGATGTCAATGCCGTCCGCGCTGTTGTCAAAATACCGCAAAATGATCGATTGCCCCGCCAACAGAACGCCGTACGATTTGCGCGCCGTCTCCCACAAGGGTGCGCCCGCTTTTTGATCGCGCATATACACGATCAGCTGCCAATCTTTTGTCTTTTCCAGAAAGTCCGTCATGTCCGTGTAGACGGAAAGCTCTATGATCTGGTCTGCCGCGGAATCCTGCGCAACATAGTCATAGTACGCCGTTGAACAGTTCCCTGCGGCAAACTCGCCCAATTTTACGTGCTTTGTGTCAAAGCGATAACTTCCCGAACGCGTATACTTTAAAAGTCCGTACTCCGCCAAAAGATCTTCCGTCTTCAATAAAGAGGGGTCCGGATCCGGCAATCCCGCCGAATTGGTCACCAACGTCTTGATCGTGATGTCCGCGTTGGAAGCTATGGAGAAACCGCCCTCTTTGCCGTTTAGTTTGTCCGCTTCCGTATCCGTATAATTTAAGATCAGTTTTGCCTGTCCCGCGTCGTCATACAAAAATACGCGCAGTACGGGGGCATCCCCTTCGTCAAAGATTTCTATGCGCACCTTATGATAGGTCCCGTCCGCAAAATTCACGCCGGCGCTCTCCGTCACCAACGTTTTGTAATATTCGTTATTGTAAATGGGCTGCGGTGCAAAACGGCGAACCAGTACGCTTGCTCCGTCAAAGCAAACGGCGTACACGTCGTGCGCGTCCGTCCAGATCGGCTTCGTCAGGCGCGGATCCCGCAGTGAGACCATTGTAAAGCTCGTCGTCTTAAATTCGAGATCGATCAGCTGCGCAGACAGCGTCTCCGTACCGCAGACGGAATTGGAAGCCGACAGCAACAGCTCGGAACCGCTCATCGAGAACACGCTCGCATCTTCCGTTCCCGTCGAACCGTTAACGCCTTTGAGCTTCGCGGCGCCGTCCTGCAAGTAATCGAAGGCGTTCTCCATCACGCTCATGTCCGGCTCTTCCACCGCCGCGCCCGTCGCATAGGCAAACTTTGTAACGGTTATGGAAGCCCCGCCGCCGTAATACAAGGACACGCCGCCGGCCGCAGAAATCGTGTTGTTTTCATCCACATAATCAAACTTTAAATCCGCTGTTCCCGCTTCGTCGATATAAAAGCCCCGGATGACCGTCTTTCCTTCCGCCTCCGTCACTTCGAAACGATAGCGCACCGTACTGCCGGCAAAGGCATCGGCCGCGGTAGCGGTTGCAAGATCGGTCTTCTGACCTCCTTTATAACAGCGCAAAATCAAACCGTTACCGTCAAAGAACACGACATACGCATCGCCGTGTCCCGCGCCCCAAAGGGCACCGTTTTGCGGCGCTTGGTCGCGCAAGCCCAAAACAGCATAACTCTGCGTACCGCTGAACGAAAAATCTACATACTGCGTCGTCGAATTTTTACTCGTATCGTTGCAGTAAAAAAATTTGTCGCTGCCGAGCGTAACGCTTTCCTCTCCCGCCGTGAACGTACCGCCCAAAGCCGAAGTATCCTGCACGAGATCTTTCCAATCCAGGTTTTCGGTCGGCTGTACGGCGGCTCTGACAGCCACCGTCTGAAAGGCGACAAAAAGCCCGATTGAACACACCAACAGAAGCACGGCCAGCGTCAAGCATACTCTTTTAACGCTCCTTACCATCATGATTCCCTCCTATCCTTTCAACCCGATCAACTCAGGTCGATTTTATTGTTTTTATACGCTTCGATATACGTTTCCGCCAAAATTGTTCCGCCCGTACTCTTCATCGTATTGACGAAGCTGTTCCATTCTACATTGTCCGTTGCTATGTAGTTTGCCATATATGTTTTAAAGACATCGTTTACGCTCGCTTTCATGCTCGTCACCACCGTGGATTGATCGGCGTCAAAAGAAGGCACGGGCACAAAAACATAGTTATCCGCATTCGCCGGATCGATCATTCTGTCACGGAACTCATAAAAAGCGGCTCCTTGCGCTGTTGAAGGATCGGTGATCGGGTCGTTGTTGTCATAAAAATTCGCCTGCAACGTCCAATTGAAATACGTCTCCAAAATCGAACCGCGCGTAGCCGTCGCGTAAACCTCTGCCTTATAAGTCCTTTCTCCGTCTTTCAACGTATATTCATAATCGCTGATATCGCCGGTCGCCGCTCCATCCTTGTATTGCCCGTTGGTCACGTCGGGGTGATACCACTGCAAATTGATGAACTCTTCGCTGTACATATAATCGAGCATCTGCAATGCCCTGCCCAACTTCAAAGGATCGGCCAAAAGTTTTGCATTCAATGAAGTTCCTGCCGTAGGATGGAACTGCGCGATCTGATAGCACCAAATCGGATCCGAAGCATCCTTCGAGGGAAAATCCATCGGTAAAAATGCGCCGACTCTGTCGCTTTCCGAAAGGTTGCCCGTCCAGCCGCCCACAAAATCCGCCGTCATGGCGACTGTTTCGTCCCGCATTCCGTTGATCACATCGTCCGCCGTTCTTGTATTGTAAGTCGGATTCAATAATTCTTCTTTATACAAACTCTTTACAAAATCGATCGCCTCTTTGTATCCCGGATCATCCGCCATGAAACGGAAACTGTCCTTCTCCGCATCATACCCGATAAATTCCTGTCCGTTGCAGTAACCGTCCGTATACGCCATGATGACGCTGGAGAGCAGGAGCCCCAAATCGTCGCAGTTGCGGTAAGAAAGCGGATAATATTTCTTTCCCGTCTTTTTTTCCATATGCGTTTTTACCACTTTCAGAGCGGTCTTCACGTGTTCCCATGTGTCGCCCCAGCTTTCCACGTCTGCCGTCAGTCCGCCGCGGATAGAACTCGTCTCCGAATCGGCAAACGATTCTTCAAAAATCGCAGGATTGTACGAATAGGAAAAATTCGGATAGGGATTTGCACAGTAATTCGGGATCCGATAGATATTTCCTTCGATATCGTAGAGATAGTTGGCATTGTTCGGATTTTCCGTCAGTGCCTTTTCGATCAACGCCTTAACGTTCGGCATATAGTCGAGATAATCTTTTAAATTGACCAGCTTCCCCGATTCGCCCGATTCGTTGACCAGATTGTAATCCATGCGGGTGATGATGTCCGGCAGCGAGTTTGTCGCCAAGAGCAGATCGACCTTCTGATCGTGGTCCGCCGGCAGAAGTTCATACATTTTGGACTGCTCGCTGCTGCCGCCGAATCCGATATTGAACTTTTCCTGCACGTATTTCATCGCCGCCGTTTCGGTCACGCTCAGAGTCGTCTGCGTGGGAACGATCCAGCCCAACGTCAGCTTTGTTTCCGTGCTGAAATCCGGTTCGACAAATTTTGTATTGTCCGGCAGGCCCGAATCTCTGGAACAGGCGGACAGAAACGATACGGCCAAAACCAATGCAAACAGCATCGCCAACAGTTTCTTTACATTTTTTTTCATGGTTTTCCTCCCTATTTCGATTTATCCTTTCAACGAACCGACGATCACGCCTTTCGTGAAAAATTTCTGCAAAAACGGCAACATCACTATGAGCGGAAGAACTACGGAGATCGTCAGCGCATAATTCAAAGAATTACCGTCAATCTTATACTCATTCATCTGCGCAAGCTGTGCGTTGGAAAATCCCATTGCAAGGGAGCGTTCCATTGAGTTGCGCAGAATCAGCTGGATCGGATATTTGCTTTCGGTATTGAGATAGATCATCGCTCCGAACCAGGAATTCCACATCGCGACAAAATAAAACAGCGATATCGTAGCAAGAATGGGCAAAGACAGCGGCAAATAGACATACAGCAGAATTTTATACTGCCCCGCCCCGTCAATCTGCGCCGATTCTTCCAGCTCGATCGGAATGGTAGACGTAAAATAGGTACGCATCACGATCATCAAATAGGTATTGAGCGCGCCCGGTATAATGATGACCCAAATATTGTCGATCAGATGCAAAACATTCGTATTGACTATGTAGCTCGGAATCAAACCGCCGCCGAAATACATGGTGATCAGCACAAAGACCGTCAGAAATTTCCTGCCCACCAAAAATTTTTTGGAAAAGACATAGGCAAGGCAAATCGTTAAGAACATACTCACGGCCAGTCCGCCAAACGTATAAATCAAAGTGTTGCGATACCCCGTTAAAATATTCGGCATCTGAAAAATAAATTTATAGGCATTGAGCTGAAACCCGAGCGGATACAAAAACACGTCGCTCACTCTATCCGCAGGCGTCAAAGAGACCGAAATCATATATAAAAACGGATACAGCATCAAAAGACATAAAAGAGTAAGTATCGAATAATTGAGTATGTCAAAGATCTTATCTCTTTTGCTGAGAATCAGCTTTGGTTTCGTTTTCTGCTTCATCTTTCCTTCTCCTCATCCGGTTCCTGCTCAGAAAAGCCCGATATCCGCAATTTTTTTGCAGATAAAATTGGCTATAAATATGATCATCAGATTGATCACCGACATAAACATGCCGATCGCCGTCGTATAACTGTATTGCCGCGCGCCGCTCGTGATGCCGCGCCGGTAAATGTATGTCGATATGACGTCGGAAACGATCATGTTGTTGTCCGTCTGCAAGAGCAGGATCGTTTCAAAATCCGCGCCGAGAAATCCGGGCAGCGCCAAGATCATCATGATTACGATCGTCGGCTTGATGGTCGGAAGAGTAATGTGCCAGATCTTCTGAAACCGTCCCGCCCCTTCGATATTTGCGGCATCGTACAGCTGCGTGTCGATCCCCGCCATCGCCGCGGTATAGATGATCGTTCCCCAGCCGAGCCCGCGCCACAGACAAATGATGATGTACAGCGCAAGAAAATATTTAGGTTCCGAAATAAAATTGATCCTGTCCTTCCCGAGCCCTTCCAATAAATTATTGACGACTCCGTTTTCGAAGCCGATCATGAACAAAAAGATGTTCACCAGCGCGACGGTCGAAACGAAATACGGCATATAGGAAACCGTCTGCAAGCATTTTTTATACTTGCCCGTGCGCAGTTCATTGAAAAACAGCGCGAGCAGGATCGGCGCCGTAAAAGTTATGACCGTCGTTACCGAACCGATGATAAACGTGTTTTTGAAAACCTGCCAGAAAACGACTTTATCGCTCAAAAAAGTAATAAAGTGTTCGAACGGATTATCCGGCCACTCGCTCCCCATGATTCCCTGTGAGAGCTTGAAGTTTTTAAATGCCATCACAAGCCCGAACATCGGCATATAACAAAACAACACATACCAAACGATCGGACAAATCAGCAGCACATATAACGGCAGACTCTTCTTCAAATCTCTTTTAAACCGCGTACTGATTTTCAGCAACCGTTTTTTACTCGTTGTACTCTCTTGCATCTCCCCTCTCCTTCTTTCTTGTCGCTTTTTTCCCGAAATCATCGCCTTTTTGCCGCTTTCCGGCTTCTCGCCGCAGCATACTTTTACGCCCATGCCGCCGGAAAAACCAACGGCGTCACTGCATTTTTTTTACGCTTTCCCCTTCATCTATCAAATAATCGATACAATTATCGGAATCGGATTCCTGCCGGACCGCGCTGTTGAAAGAAATCATTTCGATTAACTTTTCGGTCGCCCGCTTTGCCAATTTTTCATAGTCTGCATACCCTGCATAAATGTGGGGAGTCAGCATCTTTGTCAAATTTGTACCGGCGAAACACGCTACGGAAATATCGCCCGGAATTTTTTTGCCCAATATCCCGAGAAGCTTATAAATTTCCGCGGCTCTCGAATCGTTGTCGGCAACGATGGCGCTAACCGCAGGATTTTCCTGTAAAAAATTTTTCAGCCACTTCAAAGTCAAAACTTCTTGGTATTCCATATAGCGGTAATGCAGGCGCACGTCCGCAAGGCCTCCCGCCCTTTGCGCCGCTTTGATCCCCTTTTTCAGATCGTCCGTTATGGTGTATTCTTTTTTTGACAAAAGATACAAAATATTCCGATGTCCGCACGCATACAGTCTTTCCGTAATCACCTTTCCGACCTGAATGTTATTCGTGTCAAAATGATTGATCGTGTTTGCATAATTCAATCGCCCGATGACAACGAACGGTACATTTCCGGCGTTCAGCCAATCGATATACGATTTACTCTCTTCCGGGTTCAGCAAAAGCGCACCGTCGATCCCCAATGCATTGTTGTACCATTTTTGCTCACGGTTTTTATACGTATCGATCATTAGATTGACGCCGTATTTCTCCAACACCTCTAACACCGCGGATGAAAACAGCAGAAAAAACTGCGAAAATTTCAGATACTCCGCACTCGGTATAAAAATGCCGATCTTATAGTTTTTCCCTTTGGCGAGGCTCCTCGCACTGTTGTTCGGAATGTATCCGCACTCCTGCGCGATCGTTAAAATTTTATTTCGCGTTTCCTCCCCGACCGAACCCTTTCCGTTGATCACGTAGGAGACTGTACTCATTGCAACGCCCGCCCGCTTTGCAATTTCCTTTAAAGTGATCGCCATCCTATCTCCTTTACTACCGTATTTCTATTTCCGCTTGACCTGTCAGCCGAAGCTTCACCGTATTTTCCCGCTCGTCTAATGCAAAAGCCGTTTCTTCTCCGTTAACAAAGACCCGCACATCACAGCCGCGCATGCCGTGCGGCACCAAAACGGTCAATTCAAAATCCGCAAATTCCCCCTGAAATTTTGCCGAAAAATACTTTTCTTCGCGAACCGCTTCTTGCAGCACGATATTTCCCGCGCAGTAAATATTGTGTAAACGTATGGTCCGTTCCCTATATTCGTACGGAATTTCCGTAAACAGGGAACCTCTCTTTTCCCAAATCGAAAAATTGACAAACTGATCGCAATAGGCTCCCAGATACGAGGAATGCGCACTGATATACGGTGCATATCCGCAAGTCTGCTGATGCGGCCCCACTTCCGCAAAATACCCGTTTCCGAAGGTATGCGACACCGCCGCGCGCAGCAGACGATACGATTCCTGCGTAAGCCCCAGCCGATGATCTGACTGCGCCTCTATGCATTCCGTCCACGGCTGATAACAATTCTGTTTTTTCAGATACAGGTCCGTATACGTGTATTTTTGCAATGTTTTGCGGTAAAGTTCCAGATCCAGAAAAGGCATGCCCTCCGAAGGAAACAGCAGGAACGGAATCCACGAAGCCCAACGCCAGTCTTCCGCCCTGACCCCCTTGCTGTGCAGATACTCGTCCTCCGTGTGTTCCAGATAAATATTGTCTGAAATTTGTTTAAAAATTTCTTCCGCCGCGCCGAGTTTTTTTCCGTATTCATACGTTTTGCGGAGCAAAACCGCAAACCAAAGCGTTGTAAACGTCTGATTGATCTCTTCCCCCTCCGCATCGCACACGTCGTTGCTCACCGGCATGGAAACGTACCAACCGCCCTGTTCGTTCTGCGAGAACATCTCCTGCACGGCATACGAACTGCAACGGTGCATGATCGGATAGATATATTTCTCTAAATATGCGTCGTTTCGGAAATATTCATAGTGCCGCATGGCCGACGTCGCGTGCGCGGCAATGACCAGGGGCGCTATATCTCTGGACGGTTCTAAAAATGTCGTGCCGTCGTAAATCATCATCCACGGATACGGCTTGCCCTCTTTGCGAAGACAGCGATACAGATACTGTACCAGTTTATCTGCTTCCTCACGACACGAACAGCGAATCAGCGCGTCCATGATAAACGCCGAATCCCAAAAACAGCATGCATGCCAGCAAGCGGGAAAATTGAACGGGTGCCCTCCCGGATACCCGAGCTCCGCCTGATAGCCGAGCCGGAAGATATAGAGGGAATTGTTGAACAGAAATTCTTCTTCCGGAATGCCCGTTTCCGCCCTTGCGCGGGAACAATAATACTTTTTCCAGCCAGCGCGGCTCTTTTTGATCATCTGCTCCGCGTCTGACACGTCGTCCTTACCGTCAAAGCTGAACATAAACCGCTTTGCTTCGCTCCACTGCTGCCCGGACTGAAAAGCCACGGTCATTTCCGCCGTCTGCTCCCGAAGCTGCACTTTCGTGCCGTCGCTGTTGCTCAAAAAGTATTTCAGGCGATACTCTTTATACCCTTTTTTATGTACCAAGAGAAAATCGTCGCGCAGCTGCACACGGTCAAAGAGCGGCTTTCCGTCCCGCACCGTCAAGTGCAGGCGCGCCCCGACTTTGACCGAATGTTTCTCATCGGTAGTATACCGCTGATCGTTGTAGCTCCTTACGCGAAAGGACAGGACCGGCGATAAACTGCCGTACGGGATACAAGCCGTGATTTCCACTTGCAGCGATGAGTCCAAAATATATGTTGTCTTCACTTCCGCCCGATAAATATCATTGTCGCGCCGAAACATTGCTCCGCATCTTTCTATGTCCTGCGTTTCGTACACCTTCCCGTCCAGCTCGATCGCATAATCCAGCCAGCCGAACGGCACGGTATTGATGTCTTTTTCCCACCATTCTTCCACAAAATACCGGTTGATCGCTTTGCCTAATATGCCGTGTCCCGCCACGTACATATCCGCGCCGAACGGGATCCCGTTGTAAGCCCTTTGCACCCTGTTGTTAAACCCCTGCATTCCGCTTGCGTCGATCGACATCACGCATTTCCCCGAACCGACATATACGGGATAATTGAAAACAGGCATAGCGGTACTTTCTTCCACAAACCGATATGCCTGCAACATCTTCAATGAACTGTCATAAAACATTTTCCACCCCTCGCTCTGTCATCAAGTGAAGCGCTTCACTTAATGATGAATCAATTATAACACCGGCCTTTTTGTTTGTCAATACCCTTTTTTATTTTTTTGCCGGTTTTTCAAACCTGCACGAGATTGTTTTTTCATGCTATGCGTATGCTATCTTCTTCGTCTCTGCCGCTTTCGTTTCTGACGTTTCCTATCGGACTTCGTTCCTTTATAGTAACTGTTTTACCATGCAGCCAAAAATTGCTTTAAATTGCGTATCACCTTTTTCGGTCAAATACGAATACATATATAAAAAGAAAGCTGTTCTTGATTCCCAAATCTCTTTGCGATATGCGATAAAAACGGATTCTGCCTTTTGTTTATCCTCGCAAAGAGTCCTGCTTGCCTTGATGCGGGAGATCAAAAATATTATTGTTTTAATGTGAGGGAAATCATACGAAACAATCTTTGCAACAAATACAAGCCAAATATACGGTTTGCTCAACCGCAAAAACGGAATACGACCTTGACGGAAAAAAATATGTTCTCATTCGGCATTTTTCCGAAAAAGAACAACTTGCAAAGGCAATCTTTCGACTTGCAACAGATCATGCCGACAGAGATTTCGGCCTGAACAGATAAATTCCGCGATAGGTCAGCGCTATTGAGGAAAAAGTCCTGAAAATTCTGTGTCTGTACCATGCACAGACAGCATGGCGCAGACGAAAAAGGAGGCCTGCATGGCAAAGCAACCGCAGCTGAAAAGAACGGGAATTTATCTTCGGCTTTCACGCGACGACGAAAAGGCCGGAGAATCCCTCTCGATAGAAAACCAACGCAATATCCTGCATAAATTTGCAGACGAGAACGGCGGCTGCGTTGTAAACGAATACGTCGACGACGGTTTTTCCGGAACAGACTTCGAACGCCCCGCAATAAAACGGCTTTTGGATGACGCCAAAGACGGAAAAATCGATACCATTCTCGTAAAAGACCTTTCCCGCTTCGGACGAAATTACATTCAGGTCGGCCAATACATCGACTATATCTTCCCTGCCTATGGAATACGATTTATCGCCCTTTCGGACAACGTGGATACCGCCGAACGCAACAGCGCGGGTATGGACATGATGCCGATCATGAATATTTTTAACGAATGGCACGCCGCAAATACTTCTAAAAAGATCCGCACGGTATTGGAAGCAAATTGGCGCAAAGGCAAATATACGAACTGGGCTTACCCTTACGGCTACAAGGCAGGCACAGACGATAACCGCACG
The DNA here is from genome assembly GCA_949283775.1 of uncultured Bacillota bacterium. Lineage (GTDB taxonomy): Bacteria > Bacillota > Clostridia > Christensenellales > Borkfalkiaceae > Borkfalkia. Next base: position 32,159 of record CASDTU010000042.1, on the reverse strand, counting down.
GCGGTCATCGACGAAGAGTCCGCCAAAATCGTGCGCCGCATTTACGATATGCGCTTGCAGGGCAATTCCGCAAGAACGATCGCACGAATCCTCACCGATGAGGGCATTCCCAACCCTACGGCACACTACACGCGCCTGGACGGCAAAAAGTCCGATCGGAAAAGTTCGCCCTATTGGTCGCCGAAGACCGTTTCGGACATTCTTAAAGACCCAACTTATATCGGTACGCTCACACAGCACCGCACAACCTGTTTTTCCTATAAAAACCACAAAGTTCTGAGCGTTCCGCAAAGCGAGCAGATCGTCAGAGAAAACGCGCACGAAGCCATTGTTGCAAAGGACATCTGGGAAAAAGTGCAGGAGATCAACAACGGGATTTCGCGAGGACGGACCGACAAACAAAACCGCATACATCCGCTGTCGGGACTGCTTCTATGCGCCGACTGCGGCAAAAAACTGAAATTCAAATCGCCCGGAAAGGGTAAATCCTCGTGCAGCTGCTATCTTTGCCGCACGTATGCCGACCTCGGCAAAAAGTATTGTTCGTCGCATTCCGTTCCCGAAAAATTGTTGGAAACTATCGTTCTGCAAGATCTTCGCTCGATGCTTGGAAATATAAACATCGATGAAAAAAAGGCAAAAGAGCACTTTTTGCGTAACAAGACAAGGTTTGGCGAACAAAACCGAATATCCGACGAAAAACAGCTGCTATCACACAAAAACAGACTCGCGGAATTAGATAAACTGATACAATCAGCATTTGAAGAAAAGGTACTCGGCAATCTTCCCGAAATCACATGGAAAAATTTATGCGAAAAGTATCAGATCGAAAAAGACAAAACGAAACGGCAGATCGCCGAACTGGAAAAGCGCCTTTCTGAAAAGGGCAACTCAGACGCGGAAGCCGAAGAGTACTTTACAAGGCTGAAACATTACGCACAGTGCGAAGAACTGACGCGCGAAATGTGTTTGCAGCTCATTGAATGTATTGCCGTCGGCGAAAAACAGACGAACGGCCTCCCGCAACAAATCCATATTTACTACAAACTTTTATAAAATTGAACGCTTTCAGACGATTGCGGACCGATCACAAAATCATTCCCATACCTCACCTGCTCCACAGGCCCCACCGGGCCCACAGGTCCGAGCGGAGCAACGGGCGCAACGGGTCCGACAGGCCCGAGCGGTGCTACGGGTGCAACGGGTCCGACAGGGCCGAGCGGAGTAACGGGCGCAACGGGTCCGACAGGTCCGACAGGGCCAACGGGCGAAGACGGAACGGCGGCGACTCTTGCCGTCGGCAGCGTTACCACCAGCGCCCCCGGAACGCAAGCACAGGTGACCAATTCCGGAACTCCTACCGCCGCAACATTTGACTTTGTCATTCCGCAGGGTGCCACGGGCGCGACGGGTGAGACGGGCGCGACGGGCGCAACGGGTGCCACCGGAGCGACGGGCTCTGCCCCGCTTGCACAGACGCTCAGCGCCTATTCGACCCCGGCGACGCAAGTTACGGCAGGTTCGGGCGTAGAATTTGACAGAAATTCTTCGCAAAACGGAACGGCCATTACGCACACGGAAGGCGACCCCACGTTCACAATAACCCAGCCCGGCGTATATGCCGCTGTCTATACGGGTACGGCGTCGCCCGGCACCGGAGCCACGTTCCCGACAAGCAACCTCCTGCAGATGCAATTAAACGGAAGCAACATTGCCGGAGCGGACGCACAGGCAGTTTTCAATTCGGCTTCCGACACCGTACCGCAGACCATTGCCACCGTATTCAGCGTTACGAGCGTCCCGGCAACCGTGCAGGTCGTATCGCAGGACGGAACGTTCAACTATTCCAATATTAGTATGAATCTCTATTCTTTGGGCGCCGCCGAATAGGCCCGTACCTCCTTTCCAGCCGCCGCAAAAGCGCAAAAAAGCTCTTGCGGCGGCTTTTGCGTATCTTTTTACCCCTTCGAAAAAATCTCTGCCGCAAAAGCAATTCTGTCGAAAAACTATATTTATCCGAAAATCACCGTGAGCTCGTTTTTCTTTCAAAAAACTTATTTTCTTTTTATTCCGACGTGCCGCAGAAAAACGACATCCCATTGTACTTGACTTTTTTCAAAAAAAAACGTATGATTTTACCGTAAAAAGGGAGGCTGTCGATGATTCTTACAGACATTCATACGCATACAACATTTTCAGCAGACGGAAGAAGCGATATCAAGGACATGATCGAAACGGCGATCCGAAAGGGACTGACGTATTACGGCATATCCGAGCATTTCAACTACGACTATGACCGGATGAACCTGACGGCAGAGGGCGAAGAAGTTCCGCCCATCGATGAAAAGGCCTATTTTACCTGCATCCGCAAACTGCAAAAAAAATATGCGAATAAAATTCGTCTTCTCGCGGGGGCGGAGTTCGGCTTTGACCACGACACGCGGACGCAGGAGCGATACCGTGCCACGGCAGAGCTTTACAAACCCGATTTTATCGTCAACAGCGTGCATACCTGCCTGGGCATGGATTGCTATTTCCCGCACTATTGCACGGGGCGCACCAAAGAATACGCCTATAACGCTTATTTGTACCGCGTTTTAGAAAGCCTGTACGCCTCCTATCCCTATGATATCGTCGCGCACATCGGCTATTGTTCCCGAAACGCGACGTATCCCGACCCGAAACTGCGCTATGATGAATTTTCGGATGTGTACGATCTGATCCTGAAAAAAATTATTCGGGACAATAAAATTTTGGAAGTCAATACGAGCGCAAAAACAGCAGGCAGCGCTTTTCTGCCCGATACGGACGTTTTGACCCGCTATTTTCAGCTCGGCGGGCGCAGCGTTTCGTTCGCCTCGGACGCGCACGACACCTCGCGCATCGCGAACAAATACGATCTCGTCGTCGCGGCGCTCAAAAAAATCGGCTTTACGCATCAGACGATCCCCTTTATAGGAAAACATATTCTGCTTCCCCTATGATTCTCTCTCCCTGCGCGGCTTCCGTTTGTAATTTCATTCTTTAAGCAGAAAAACCCGCAGTCCGCGGCGATTCATCGCCGCGGACTGCGGGTTTTATTACAACAGAATTCTTCGCTTGCTTGCTTTTGCAGATCCGCTCTCCAAACGCGCTCTAAACGGTTTACGCATCGCGGTCCTGCAACGTAAATTTATACAGCTCGCTCTTGGAAACGCCCCTGTCCTTTGCCGCCGCCTTCAACGCTTCCTTTCTGCCTAGCCCCTGCCCTTCATAATAGCGAATATGCTCCTGCGGACTTAAAAGATTCAAAGGATTTTCCTTTTTTGCCCCGCCTTCCACGACCAAGACATATTCTCCGCGCTTTTCTCCCGAAAGTCCTTCCGACAGATCAAAATATTCGATACTCTCGTGGATCTTTGTGATCTCCCGCACGGCGCACCCTTTTCGTTCGCCGAAAACTTCGTACAACAGGCGGATATCATCGTCCACGTCCTGCGGCGCACTGTAAAACAACAGCGTACAGGGCAGATCGATAAAAGGTTTCAGATATTCTTTTTTTTCGGAGTTTTTTCCGCGCAAAAATCCCAGAAACGCAAAGCGCTCCGCCGAAAATCCCGACAAAACCAGCGCCGCCACAAAAGCGCAAGCCCCCGGTATCAAAGTGTAATCGATCCCCTTTTCGCGCAGCGCGGCCGCCAAAACATTGCCGGGATCGGATATGACCGGCGTGCCCGCATCCGTCACGACCGCCGCCGTCTTTCCCTCCGAAACAAATTCGATCAGCTTTTCCGCCGCCGCCTTTTCGTTGAATTTATGACAGGCAAAGAGCGGCTTATGAATGTCAAAATAGTTCAAAAGCTTCAGCGTATGCCGCGTATCCTCGCAAAAGATGCCGTCTGCGCTCCGCAGCGTTTCCAGCGCGCGCGAGGAAATATCGCCCAAATTTCCGATCGGCGTCGCAACAAAATATACCTTCATTTCTGCTCCTTCCCAATCCTTTTACCCGTTTTTCGCTCGGTTTGCCCCGATCTTCGCCGCAAAACGCCGTCTCTGCCGCATACCGAACTTTTTTTCGCAAAACGCCGTTTCGACAAATCCGTTTGCGCCTGCCTTTTCGGCCGATTTTCAATCGGCGCAAGCGGCGGCGTTTCGGCAAATTGCTCCGGCGCGGTCAGTTTAAAACGTTGATCGCATCCGGCAAAATATCGATGCCGCATTTGCCGCCCTTTTTGCCCTCGGCCAAAATCAGGTACGGCTTTGAAAGCGCCCTGCCGCGCACCAGCTGAAGCCGCTTGGGCTCGATGCCGAATTCTTTCATGGTGTACAGCACTTCCGCAAGCCTGTCCGCCCGATGCACGAGCGCCAACCGTCCGCCGAAGCGCAGTTTTTTTGCCGCAGACGCCACAATCTCGCGGAGCGTCACCGTTATTTCCTTGCGGCAGATCGCTTTTTTATAATCTTCCTTTTCAAATCCGCCCGTTTCATACGGCGGATTGCACAAGATCAGAGAAAAATACTCGTCGAACTCTCTTCCGATCTCCTGCACTTTGCAGTGGACCGCCTTAAAATTTTGCAGGCTGTTCAGCGCTATGGACTTTTCGCTCAGGCGAAACAGCTCTTCCTGCATTTCAAAGAGCGTTACCGTCGCGATATGCGGATTGAGCGCAAAAAAGTGCATCCCCACGATTCCGCTTCCCGAACAAAAATCGGCGACCACGTCCCCCTTTTTTCCCTTCACAAAGCGGGATAAAAGCACCGAATCGCTCGTAAAACGATAGAGGTTTGTATTTTGTATGATCTTTAAACCGCCTTCCAGCAATTCCTCCACCCTCTCATCCGGCAAAAGCTGCAAAAGAGGGCGCACGTCCTCATCCATTTTTTGTGCTTGCGCCGCTTTTTTCATGCAAAGCGAACGCCTCTCCTTTTTATTCTTTCCGACCGCAACAGCCATACGCGCGCATTTTTCAAAGGCGGCGCCTTTCAAACGCGCTTTGAAAACCATTCCGTTCAATCCATCTGCTTTTCGCATATTTTGCCGCGAAAAATACTCTCCAAAAGATCAAACGTGCCCTTTTTTAAAAGGCACCGCTCCAAGATCACAGCATTCCCGATATCGTTGAACACGACAAAATAGCAAAAATCCGTCTTGATGACACGCTTGACCGCATCGATCTTTCGCTTTTTTTCCACCGTTTTCTGCCCGATGTATTGGGTAAAAATCAGCGTGTCGCCGTCGATCACCACGCGGAAAATCCACTTCTGCTTCTCATAAGAGCGGCCCGGAGGCGAAAAAAAGAGAAATATGCCCGCCCCGACCAGCAGGATCGCAAACACAAGCATTCCGATAAATTTCCCGCTCGTCACCGCGGAAACGACGCACAGCGCCGCCGGTATGCACGCGAGGACAAACAGCCATTTCGCATAATATTTTCTCTTCAATTTTTCTGCACGCCGCTTGGTGTAATCGGATATTTCTCCGTAAAATTCAATCATGCCTTGCCCTCGATCTGCCTTTAAAAAGCCGCTCTCTTTCTTTGCCGATACAAATTGTCCTTTCCTTCCGAAAACGAAAAAACGCGCAAAAGACTCGCTTGGTTTTTTTCAATTTGCTCTTTCCGTTTTTAAAACGTATCTCCGCTCTTTTTGTATGCCTTTTTCCGTTTTTTAAAACGCCTTTTTGTTCTTTTCAGTATACCATAAAAGCGCCGCGTTTGTCAACGCGGCGCTTTTCAGAATCGAAAACATCCAGATAAAGAAGGAACTGCTCCTTGCGGCTGCCGTTCCCTTGTTGCCGTACGGCTTTCTCTTAAAAGCATATCCCAAAAACTTGGTATTGCCGTATCTGCGCATATCCTGCGCCACACATACGCCACGCGTTTGGAAGAAGCAGGCATTTCGCCAAAAATTCAGCAGTATTTACTTGGTCATTCCAAAGTTGACATTTCGCAAAATATTTACACAGATGCGCAAAATGCATATATAAATAGTATTTCAGACAAAATATGCGGCATTTTTGACACCAAATAACGCATGATTTGACACTAAGTTTGACACTTTTTAAACTGTTTTGTATAAAATTTTATATAAAAATTATTGCAAAAATAAAAATTGCCCCACAATATATAGTAGAACTGCCAAAAAACCACTATATATTGGGGGCGTGGTGGAGATAAACGGTCTCGAACCGTCGACCTCTTGAATGCCATTCAAGCGCTCTACCAACTGAGCTATATCCCCATTGCATTTTCCTCTTTCAAAAAATCGGCTATACCTCTTGCTTTTTCCTTTTCACTTTTTCGTTCTGCCGCAACATCCGCCGCTTTGCTCTGCCGAAAACAAGAGAAAAACGTGCGCGGATCTTTTGTTTCAAAACCCGCGCAAGTCAACTCTGTTTTTCTGTCATTATTCCGGTTTGATAGCGCTGACAGGGCATCCGTCTTCGCAAGCGCCGCAATCGATGCAGACGTCCGGATCGATCTGATACTGCGTATCTCCCTGCGAAATCGCATTTACAGGGCAAGTTTCTGCGCAAGCGCCGCAGGAAATGCACTCTTCACTGATTTTATGTGCCATCTCTTTCTACCTCCAAACAAACTCTACGGTTTTTCCGTCTTCTTTATTATATCATACCTTTCCCGATTAGTAAAGGCTTAATTCAACGATTTTTTCTGATTTTTTGCTTTTTCGGCCGACTTTCCTCCGCCTTTTAATCGAGCAATTCTTTTAACGAGGGGTCCAGCTTCTCTTTTCCCTCCTCTTCCTCTTTTTTACCGCCCTTAAATTTGATCTTATCCAGCGGAAAATCTTTATACACGAGGTTACCGTCCTTTTCGATCTTTACCCGCACGATCAACTTTAACATATTGTCGGAAACGACGACGCCCTTCCCGTCCGGAGTGGAGACTTCCGCTCCCACTTTCGGCATCTTTTTATAGACTTCGCTGTAATACTCGTTTTCGTAGCTGAGACAGCACATCAGCCTGCCGCAAAGTCCGCTGATCTTGCTGGGGTTGAGCGACAAGCCCTGCACTTTCGCCATTTTGATCGACACCTTTTTGAAATCGCCCATGGCGCCCGCGCAGCAGCACTCTCTGCCGCAGGGTGCGATCCCGCCGAGAAGGCGCGTTTCGTCGCGGATCCCCACTTGTCTCAGTTCGATGCGGATGCGGAACGCGCTCGCAAGATCGCGCACCAATTCGCGGAAATCCACCCGCCCGTCCGCCGCAAAATAGAAGATCACCTTACTCCCGTCAAAGGCAAACTCGCAGTCGATCAGTTTCATGTCGAGATTGTGCTTTTCGATCTTCTCCTGTGCGATCTTCATCGCCTGCGGTTTACGCTCTTCGTTTTTGCGGACCTGCTCGCGGTCTTTCTCCGTTGCGATGCGCAAAATGGGCTTCAGCGGCTGCACGACCTCCGAGTCGTCCACTTCGCGCGGCAAAAACGCAACCGTTGCAAATTCCATGCTCTTGCTCGTCTCCACGACGACCTGCATGCCTTCTTCATAGGTTTCCGTATCTTTCGGCGCAAAATAATAAATTTTCCCGCCCTCTTTAAATTTAATTCCGATAACTTTCATCGTCCCTCCAAAATTGCTACAAACAAAGTTTCCAATCCCGACGCGATATTCGCGTTGAACCGAAGATCGCGCTCCAATGCGCAGATCCCTTCCTGCGCCCGTACGAGCCCTGCCTGCGTAAAGCGCGAGGAAACGCGCACCAGCATATCGCGCGCGGCGCCCGAAAGGAGCAGCTCTTCCTTACCTAACTTTACCATGAACATATCCCGCAGAATTAGCCGAAACATGGCCAAAAACCGCAGCGCCTGCGCTTTATCCGAATATTTGCGGACCGCAGACGGGATCGCCGACGGCGAAAGATTGGAGATAAACCGCAGCATCTCCGATTCATCTTCTCCGCCGAATCCGCTTTCCGCAAGTTCCTGCGCCTTGCCCAGATTGCCGTCCGATATAGCGGCTATCTCGTGCGCAAAATTGCAAAACGGATACGCTTTTTGAAGATATTTTTCAATTTCACTTGCGGGAAACGGGTAAAGATCCAACCGTTTCGCTCGCGATTTGACCGTCGTCAAAACGGGAAATTCACTCGTCGTGCCCAATAAGAACCGAACGTTTTGCGGCGGCTCTTCCAACACTTTCAAGAGCTTGTTCTGCGCCGGCGGAAGCATTTCCTGCATGCGGTCAAAGACAAACAGCTTGCTGTCCGTTTCGGTCGGACGGATATAACAATCGTCCAAAAGTTCCTTCACGTCCGCAACCGTCGCCTTGCCCCCCGGCGCGGGAAACATGCGGCAGTCGGCGTAACGCTCCTCTTCGATCAGACGCGATGCACGCGCATCGGCGCGCAAAATCAGTTTCGCAAGCTCTTTCAGAAAACTGCGCAGATTGCGCTCGTCCGGGCACACAAAGAGATATGCGTGCGAAACGGTTCCGCCCGCAATGTCGGCGGATACGATTTTATACGCCCTGCTGCCGCAAAAAATCGAATGTTCCATCCTCTCTCCGCTCCTTTATCTCTTTTTTGCCCTCTCTTCTTTCTTGCAAACCGCTCCGTTTACGGTCTCATACGATGCCGCGGCGGCGCAGCGTTTCGACAATGCGCCCGTGCGTTTCAAATTTACTGCCCGAACAGTCGATCGAGACCATCGACTCGGGATATTTTTGCAACAGCTCCAAGTAGCCTTCATACACGCGCTGATGAAAGGCTTCGCCTGCCTGCTCGATGCGGTCGTTTTCATCCGCGCCGTGCTTGCGCGCAAACGCCTGCACCGGCGCTATGTTCAAAAACAACGTGACGTCGGGCATAAAGTTTTGGATCGCATACGCGTTGATATCCCGCAAAAACGGAAGACTTAAACCGCGCCCGTACCCCTGATACGCAAACGACGAAAAAATATAGCGGTCGCAAAGAACGATCTCGCCCCGCCGCAAGGCGGGCAGGACCGTATCCGAAAGATGCTGCGCGCGCGCCGCCGCATACAGCAGCGCCTCGCATTCGTCCGTCATTTCCGTAAACTTTCCGTTCAAGATCACCCTGCGGATCGCTTCGGAAATCTCGCTGCCGCCCGGTTCGCGCGTTACGGTATGCGCCACGCCGCACTTTGTCAGATATTCGCTCAGAAGCCGTATCTGCGTCGATTTTCCGGCGCCTTCGCACCCTTCAAATGTGATAAATTTCCCTTCCATGTCCTTTGTCTTTCCCGTATTCCGTTTCCCTGTTCTCTCGTTTTTTCCGGCAAGACCCTCGCCGCCGTACCGTTCGCGGCGGCACACGGGCGTCCGCCGCGCCTGTCATCGCACTTCTCCGCAGGCAGAAAACCTTTCATTTTCCGCCGATCTTTACGACGGCGATCGCATTTTCTTCCAGGCCGAACGTATGCCGCGCTTTTTTCAAGGCCTGCACCGCTTCTTCCGTAATCTGTTCCCCCGCTATCACCACGGGATAACAGGGCGGCGTACTCCCCGCATTTTTTGCGGCGACGCGGCCGATCGCCTGCTCCAACGGGACGAGCTCCCGCTGCAGCGACGTGGCGGTCAGGTAACTGAATTTTTTTATTCCGCTGACATACACCGTCTTTTCCTCCGCCGCGGTGCGCAGGGAGCGCATACGGCAGACAGAACAGATTTTTCTCCCCAGCCTCGCGATGGCCGCCGGCGCGGTGAGCGCGGAAAAGTAAAACAAAACATACCGCGAATCCGCCAATTCCGCAAAGACTCCGCGCTTTTCCAGCGCTTCCAAAGCCGTTTGCGGCAAAATGCCCTGCGAAGCAAAATCGACGGCAAGAACCAGCGTTTTGCTCTGCTGATAGCAGGAAATCCCGCGTTTTTTCAATTTGCTCTTTACGAGAAGGATCTCGCGCTTGACGGCATCGATAAGCGGCGCGCCGCACTCCCGCATCATCTTTACGCCGTATTCCAAGGATGCGAGCACGAGATAGGATGGGCTGGTCGTACGAAACCGATCCAAAGCCTCCTCCGCCGCCGAAAAGAGCGCTTCGTTCCGAATATTCAGCAGCGCGCCCTGCGTCAGGGTGGGCATCGTTTTATGCGAACCGTCCACCCATGCGTCCGCAAATCTGCCCGCATAGACGGCGTCCTCATCGTGGTCGAAGCGCAGATATGCGCCGTGCGCACCGTCGACAAACAGCAATTTTCCGTAACGGTCGCAAATTTTGCGGATCGCCGCGTAGTCCGCGATATTTCCGTAGTAATCGGGCGAAGTCAACAAAACCGCTCCGATATCTCCCTCTCTTTTCAGAACCGACTCGATCTCCGAAGCGTTCGGCGGAAGCAAGACGCCGTTGCTCTCGTTGTTCTGCACGATCACGGGTTCGAGCCCCAAGACCGCACAGGCGTTATAGACGCTCTTGTGCGAATTGCGCGAGATCAAAATCTTTCCGCCGAATCCGCGCGCGGCAAACACCAGCGCATAGACGCCGCAGGAAGAACCGTCGGTCAAAAAATAACTCTTCTTCGCGCCCAGCGCGTCGGCAACGTCCCGCTGCGCCTGCGCAATGACGCCGTCCGCATTTTCCAGACAATCGGAAAAGGACAGCTCCGTGATATCCATTTTTGCATCCCGGAAAAAGCGACCAAACCGGCGGCGATTTCCCTTATGCCCGGGCATATGAAACCGCATCTGCCTGCGGCCCGCATACTTTTTCAACGCATTGTAAATATGCAGTTCCATTCGGACACCCCCTTCGCCGTAACCGGCAAAATCGACTGCAAAATAACCGAATTGCGCGCTGCGTTCGAAAGGACAGCGGCGCGCATTTCTATGCAGTATATTTATTTTGCGTCATATTTATCTGGCGCATACTCTTTCACGATATAATTTAAAAAGGTAAACGCCTCGTAGCGCATATCCGGCTCCTGCACGCTTCCGCCGCGCAGGATCGTCATGCAGATATCTTTCGATACGTTGGTGCTGCCGTCTCCGCCGTCCGGCCGCGAAAGAATTTCCGTCAAATTGGTGATATTGCTTAAATCAAACGCAAAACAGCCTTCCAGCCTTTCGTCCGCATCGATCTTGCCGTCGCCGTCCATATCGCACGGCACGAGCGTCGTCCGAACGGATAACGGACTGTTTCCGCTCTCGTCCAGCACCCATCCTTTCACGTTGCAGTACGCTTCGCGCAGATTTTCCAAACGGGCGTACTCTTTCTCCACGCCGACAACGATCTGGCTCTCCCTCTTGTAGCGCTTGTCCTTTTCTATGCGCGAACGGAAATTGCTTTCTGCCTTCTGCTTGTCCAAAACGCCGTTTTCGTAATCCGGTTCGCCGCTCTCATCAAAAAAGAACTTTTCAAGATACCCCTGGCAGAGCGTGAAGAAATTTTCATAGACGTACTCTTCATCCCCGTCTCTCTCCACAAGGTCGGTGCCGGTCGGATCGAGGCTGAGCGTATCGAGCCGATAGCCGGATAAAAATTCGCGCAGATCGCCGTAATCGGTGATTTCACCCGCTTCGTTCTTGCTGTCCTGCGTATCCGCAATGAACATGACGTCGCCCTGGCCTGCCGAAAAATGCGCCTGCAATATGGTATTTTTATACGTGTCGTCCGTAAGATCGTACGTCGACAGATCCAAAATATCGTTCGACAGCGCGTTGTTTTTTTGCAGAGATTCCAGCGTGCCCAACTCATCCTTATAAAAATTCAAGCCCGTATACGTGTAAATTTCAAAGGTCTGTCCGCTCGATGCGCGCGTCGCGATCATTGTGAATAACAGGATCCACAGCATCACCGCGGCAAGACAGATCCCGACGATCTTGATCCAGTCATAGGAGAGCAAAAGCCCGAGCCGTTTTTTGGTTATTTTTGCATCCATGAAATGTTTTTTCTCCTTTTCCCCGCCCGAAAAAACGGGCAAAGGGCGTCAGCGTATTTCTTTGATCTCCACTTCGTAATCGTATCCGTTGGGAGCGTGTACCGTTACTTTATCCCCACAGCGCGCGCCGATCAGCGCCGAACCGAACGGAGAATCGATGCTCACGATATTTTTATCGGGATCCGCTTCCGTCGAGCCCATGATCGTATACGTCGCCTCCTCTTCCAGATCGTAATCGTAGACCGTCACCACATTTCCGAAATGCACTTTACTGTTATCCGTGCTCTCTTCCATGATTTTTGCGTTTTTGATCGTATTTTCCAGCTCACGGATCTCGCTTTCGTTGAGCGCTTCTTCATTCTTCGCCGCGTCGTATTCCGCATTCTCGCTCAAATCTCCGAAGCCGCGCGCAACTTTGATCCGCTCGGTTATTTCTTTTTTCTTCTGCGTCTGCAAATATTTCAAACGCTCCACCGCCTCATCGTAACCCTTTTTGGTCATGATAAATTCTTCCGCCATTTTTCAACACCTCTTTGTTTTTTTGTTCCCGCTTTCGTTTTTATTTGCAAAAGAGTGATTCCGCAAACCCTTTGCGGAATCACCTTTCAACATTTCTTTATCTTTCTTTATTATAAAACATCTTTTTGCAAAAGTCAAGCCATATTTCCCAGGCAAAACGCATTCCGAAGCGCTCCTCTTTGCAATCCTTTCGCCGCCGAAACGGCAACGCCGCGTTTTTTATCGAAGTTTTGCCGCGTACTTTGCGATACGCCGCGTCGCTTCGTCCAGATTCGCCATGCTCGTCGCATACGAGCAGCGCACGTGATATTTTCCCGCTTCGCCGAATGCGTCACCCGGAACGACCGCCACTTTTTCCGCGCGGAGCAGTCCGCCGGCAAACTCTTCGCCCGTAACGCCCAATTTTTCCACGGACGGGTACGCATAAAACGCGCCGCGGGGCTCAAAGCACTGCAATCCGCAGCCGTTGAAAAATTCCACGACGAACCGCCTGCGCTTGTTGTATTCCTCCCGCATTTCCTCCACAACCGCAAACCGATCGGTAAAGCCGTCCCGCAGCCCTTCCACCGCCGCATACTGCGACGCCGTAGGCGCGCACATGATGGCGTATTGATGGATCTTGAACAGCGCCGCGTCGATCTCCTTCGGCGAGCAGACAAAGCCGATCCGCCAGCCCGTCATCGCAAACGCCTTGGAAAAACCGTTGATCACCACCGTGCGCTCTTTCATGCCCGGCAAGGAAGCGATGGACACGTGCTTGCCGCCGTACGTCAGTTCCGCATAAATCTCGTCGGAGATCACGAGTAAATCGTGCTTTTCAATGACCGGCACGATCGCCTCGAGCTGTTCTTTCGTCATGACCCCGCCCGTCGGATTGTTCGGATAGGGCAAAATGAGCGCCTTCGTCTTCGGCGTGATCTTCTCTTCCAACGCCTGCGGAGTCAAAATGAAGCCGTTTTCCTGCACGCACGGCACGGGAACGGGCGTTCCGCCCGAAAGCTGTATGCAGGGAATATACGAGACATACCCGGGATCGGGCACGAGGATCTCGTCCCCGCTCTCGCAGACCGCGCGCATTACAAGATCGATCCCCTCGCTCGCGCCGACCGTCACGATGACGTGTTCGGGAGAACAGTCCACCTGAAAACGCTCCGCCATGTACTGCGATATAAGCTCGCGAAGAGCCGGCAGGCCGCGGTTGCCCGTATATTGGGTATAGCCGCGCCGAATGCTCCTGATCGCCGCGTCCCGAATGTTCCAGGGCGTGATAAAATCCGGCTCTCCCACACCCAGCGAGATCGCGTCCTTCATTTCCGAAACAATGTCGAAAAATTTTCGAATTCCGCTCGGCTTTAACGTCTCCGAGCGATGGTTGATAAAATTCCTCATGCCTGCACCGATAATCTCACCCGATTTTCGTCTTCCTTATCGGTGATCGTCCCTTCGATTTTATATTTTTTCAAGATAAAGTGCGTCGCCGTCGACAGCACGTCCGAAAGCGTGGAGAGCCGCTCGGACACAAACCGCGCCACTTCGCGCAGCGATTTTCCTTCGATAAATACGGCAAGATCGTAGCCGCCGCTCATCAGATAGCAGCTCTTGACCTCATCGAACCGATAGATCTCCTCCGCGATCGCGTCGAAACCGCTCGCCTTTTGCGGGGATACTTTGACCTCGATGAGCGCCTGCACGATCTCATCGGCGAGCTGCTCGCCGTTTACGATCGCCGTATATTTGACGATGACGCCGCGCGCTTCCATTGCCGCGATGGCGTCCGAGATTTCCTGTTCCGTCTTCCCGAGCATCACCGCGATCTTCGCAGGCGTATACCGGCAATCCGCTTGCAGTATGTTCAAAATGTCCGCTTCCAATTTTTTCATGGCTGTTCCGCTCCTTACTTCTTTCAAATAGTATAGTATTTCGCGGAAAATATGTCAATTATATTTTACTGCGGAATGCGTCGATTCTGTTTTACTTTTGCGAAATTTTTGAGTATAATCGTAGAAAAACGATCAAAAAAGTCCTGCTCGGGCTGCGGAGGCACTATGTTTAAAATTTGGGCGAAAATCATGCGCGAGGGAAAGATCAAGCGCCAATTTGTCTACGAAAACCCCGAAAAACTTACCTATTCGCATTTTTTGAAGTATCTCTTTGATATCTGCCGCGAACTCGACTGTCCCACGCCCGTCCTCTTAAAGACGCATATTTTGAATTTTGCCAAGTTCAACCACGTGCGTTTTTTGCCGCGCGATTTCGTCGAAACGGTCGACTTTGACTTCCTTTTGCTCGAAAACATCATCGTATAAGGCGCCGCAACACGGTTTTTGCCGCAAAAGGCGCACTTTTTCAGAAAAAAAGCGCCTTCCGCCCCTTCGGAAGCGCCTTTTTTATTGACAATTTTTTTGCACTCTGCTACAATACAGCGCGGTAGGTTTTCGGAAAACACTACTTAAAAACAACCGAGGTAATTGAATAATGAAAAAAATCACGACGAAAATGTTGTGCAGAGCCGGCGTCATCGCCGCGCTCTATGTGGCCCTGACGTACGCTTTCGGCGCACTGTCCTACAATGGATTTTTGCAGATCCGTCCCGCGGAAGCGCTGACGATCCTGCCCCTCTTTTTCCCGGAGGCGATCCCCGCCCTGTATATCGGATGTATGCTGAGCAATCTCGCTTCGCCGTTTTGGGTCTACGACGTGTTTGTGGGTTCGCTCGCGACGCTCTTTGCCGCGATCGGCACGTTCCTGATCGGAAAATACGTCAAAAACCGCATTCTGCGCTTTGTTTTGGGCGGCGCATTCCCCGTCGTGATCAACGCGCTCGTCATTCCCGTCATCATCGTCTTTTGCTGCGGAGACCTCTCCTACGGCACCCAGGCGATCACCTATTGGACGTACTGCGCTTCCCTCGCCGTTACCGAAGCCGTTTGGGTCTATGCGCTCGGCGCACCCCTCTTCTTTTTCGTCGAACGGATGCAGGCAAAGGGCGTTTCCGCTTTCTGCGGCCTTCCGCTGAAAACTTCCCTGCCCGACGACGCCGATCAAAACGTCTGCCGTCCTTCGCAAACTAAAACAAACTGATCTCTTTCTCCTTGCGGCGCTTTTGCCGCAGGCATGCGCATCGGCGATCCCATCGATCCATTGAAAATTGAAAACTTTTGCGCCGCACAGATTCCTACTGTGCGGCGTTTTTTTATTTTCTTCCGACCGTGCGGCATATTTTGTATTTTTCCGACCGTGCGGCATATTTTGTATTTTTCCGACTGTGCGGCGCATTTTCCGTCCGTGCGGCGTATTTTTTGCGGCGCCTTCCCTTTTTGCCGCCCTTTTGCCCCATGCAACGCTTTTTCCGTTTTTTCGATTGCCGCGCTTTTCCTCTGCGCTTTTTTCGATCAACCCACTTTTTTCTTACCTCTCCCACCCGGACTCACCGCTTTTTCTGCCGCGGATTTTTTTGCCGCGCGGCTTTTTTTGACTTTTTCTGCCATTGAGTTGACAAATGTTTCCTTTTGCGCTATGATTGTGGCAAATGCAACAAATTCGGAGAATCCCATGGAAACGATAACCTCTTCGCTCTTTGACGGAGTCAATGCTCAGGAATATGCGGCGATGCTGCAATGTTTCAAAACGGTCGTAAAAACCTATAAAAAGGGAGAAGAAGTCCCCATGCCGCACGGCAAAGTAGGCGTCGTGCAGAGGGGACAGCTCGCCCTGTTAAAGACGGACGTCAACGGCATCCGCACTCTCTTTGAGCAAATGCAGGAAGGCGGCGTGTTCGGCGACGCGCTCGGATTTTCCTGGGAAGACGCCGACTTTTATCTCTTGGCGGAAGAGGATTGCGACGTGCTCTATATTGACTACGAGCACATCGTAAAGCGCTGTCCGAATGCCTGCACACACCACTCCGTCGTCGTTTCCAATCTCGTACGGCTGATGAGCGAAAAGACAAAAGCCCTTTCGCAGCATCTGGAAATCCTGAGCCGCCGCACGACGCGCGAAAAGCTCATTGCCTATTTTTCCATGCTCGCGGCAAAGAGCAAGAGCGCTTATTTTACCCTGCCGTTTTCCCAGACCACGCTCGCCGATTATCTCTGCGTCGACCGCAGCGCGATGCTGCGCGAAATCAAAAAAATGAGCGACGAGGGGCTGATCGAAACGGACCGCCGCAACATCAAATTTAATCCGCGCGCCCTGCCGCACGCATAAAAAAACCACAGGCTGCAAGAAACCCCGGTCTTCGGCTTTTTTACCCGTATCATCGTTAAAAGCCGCCGCGGAAAACCGCGGCGGCTTTTGTTTCTCTTTTTATTTTTTCTCTTACAAATATTTGAAAGTTGACTCTCCCTCGATTTTTGTTTCTCTTTTTATTTTTTCTCTTACGAATATTTGAAAGTTGATCCTCTTTCGATTTTTTATTCTGTCTCTTCGATCCTGCTGCGCCGATCCTGTCTTTTCTGCCGCTAGGAAGAAAAGAAGCAAACGATACGCAAAAACCGAAACATTTTGTTTTTGCGATATCGCTTGCAACCAGCTGCATCGCTGCGATTTCAGCGTTTTCCCAACAGATCTTTGATGATTTCGCCTGCCAGCAACAACCCCGCGGCGGACGGCACAAACGAAATGCTTCCGATCAGCCGCTCCCCGTCTTCCGCCTGCGATCGATCGGGCACAGCCGGTTTTTCTTCCGAATAGACCGCCTTAACTCCCGTTACGTTCGCCGCTTTCAGCTCCCGGCGCACGATCTTTGCCAGCGGGCACTCGCACGTTTTTTCGATGGGCGCCACTTGAAAAGCACCGCCGTCCAATTTATTCCCCGCACCCATGCAGCTGATCACGGGTATCCCTGCCGCACGCGCGCTCTTTACTAAAAGCACCTTGCTCTTTACACTGTCTATACAATCGGCAACATAAGAGTACTGCGAAAACGGAAACTGTTCTTGGGTCGTTTCATCGTAAAACGCTTCGATCGCCTGCACAATGCAGTCGGGATTGATGTCCAATGCCCGCTCTTTCATCACCCTCGCTTTGTTTTTGCCGAGCGTGGAATGAAGAGCGATCAATTGCCGGTTCAAGTTGGAAACCGCCACCGCGTCGCCGTCTATAAACGTGAGTTTGCCCACGCCCGCACGCACCAGCGCCTCCGAGGCATAGGAGCCGACTCCTCCGATCCCGAACACCGCAACGTGCGCGCGCCGCAAGATCGCAAGCCCCTCTTGTCCGATCAGTGCCGTTTCCCTCTGAAAGATCTTTTCCATTGCGTTCTCCCTCCGCGCCGT
The DNA here is from genome assembly GCA_949283775.1 of uncultured Bacillota bacterium. Lineage (GTDB taxonomy): Bacteria > Bacillota > Clostridia > Christensenellales > Borkfalkiaceae > Borkfalkia. The sequence continues at coordinate 14,531 of CASDTU010000042.1, read as the reverse complement.
CTCCGCCTGTTTTTTTGCGCGCCGCTCCCCTTTTACTTTTCCGAAACGGGACTTTTTTTCGCGCGCGGCAGATTTTTCTTCCGCTTATTATACCGATTTCATGCCGCCGCTGCAAGCAAAACAGCAACATTTTCGCATTTTTTGAGAAAAATTTTCAATCTTCTATTGAAATGCCGCCGGTTTTATATTATAATAGAAAAGACGAACGCATTTCAAATCCAATCCGGCGTTCGCAGATAAGGGAGTAAACACTATGAGCATCAAAGGTAAAGACATCAGAAACATTGCAGTCATCGGCCACAGCGGCGAAGGAAAAACGTCTGTCTGCGAAGCGATCCTCTTTAACGGCAAATCGACGGACCGCCTGGGGAAAGTAACCGAAGGCAATACGGTCACCGATTACGACGAACAGGAAATCGCGAGAAAAATGTCCATTTCTCTCGCGTCCGCCTATACGATTTGGGACGGCGTCAAGATCAATCTGTTGGACGTGCCCGGATTTTACGATTTTGAAGGGGAAGAAAACGAAGCCCTTCGCGCCGCGGGCGGCGCTCTCATCGTAACGAGCGCCAGCGGCTCGCTCAGCGTCGGAGCCGAAAAGGCGATCGATAAATGTCTGAAAAACAAAAAGCCGATGGTCCTTTTCATCAACGGCATGGACAAGGAAAACGCCGACTATGCCGGCACAGTCGCAGCTCTGAAAGACAAATACGCCGGAAAAATCGCCCCCATTCAGATCCCGCTGATGGAAGGCAACAAAATGATCGGCTACATCAACGCTTTGAAAGAAAAAGCGTACCGTTTCAGCGAAGAGGGGCTCAAAGAAATCCCCATTCCCGACAATATGCGCGCGACAATGGAAGAAATGCAGGCAAGCCTTTCCGAAACCGCGGCGGAAAACGACGACGCACTGCTCGATAAATACTTCGGCGAAGGCGAACTGACAAAAGAAGAAATTATCCACGGAATCCGCAAAGGCATCTACAACGTCAACACAATTCCCGTTATGGCAGGCTCCGCGCTTCAAAACCGCGGTATCATCAACCTGATGGACGAGATCGTAAAATATATGCCCAGCGCCGAAGAGCGCGGCGAGATCCTCGCCTCCCTCGTCGATAAAGACGAACTTGTCGGTATCACCAGCAAGGACGACGCTCCGTTCGCCGCGCAGGTCTTTAAGACCGTCGTCGACCCGTTTGTCGGCAAACTCAATATCATGAAAGTATTCCGCGGCACTTTGAAATCGGGAGCGACCGTCTACAACGCCACGACAGGCAAAACGGAACGCATCAACCAAATCTATCTGCTCAAAGGCAAAAAACAGGAAGCCGTGTCCGAACTGACGTCGGGCGATATCGGCGCCGTCAACAAACTCACCGCGACCAATACGGGCGATACTCTCTGCGACGAGGGCATGAAAGTCCGCTTCGATCCCATTCACTTCCCCCGCCCCGTTCTTTCCATGGCGATCTACGCCGAGAAAAAGGGCGACGAGGACAAAATTTTCCAGGGACTCAACAAACTTGCGGAAGAAGATTATACCTTTACCGTTACCAAAAACCCCGAAACGGGCGAAATGCTCATCAGCGGCCAGGGCGAAACGCATCTGGACGTCATCAATAAAAAACTGAAAGCCAAATTCAACGTTTCCGCGCTTTTGAAAACGCCGAAGATCGCCTACCGCGAAACCATCCGCAAAACGGTGGAAGCGGAAGGAAAACATAAAAAACAATCGGGCGGACACGGACAGTACGGACACTGCAAGGTGCGCTTTGAGCCGTTCGACGGCGAATTTGAATTTGCCGAGGAAGTCGTGGGCGGAAGCGTGCCCAAACAGTATATCCCTGCCGTCGAAAAGGGACTCATCGAATGTCTGCCGCACGGCGTTTTGGCCGATTATCCCGTAACGGGACTGCGCGCCGTCCTCTACGACGGCAGCTACCACGACGTCGACTCTTCGGAAATGGCGTTTAAATTGGCGGCGGCGCTCGCCTTCAAAGAAGGTCTGAAAAACGCAAAACCCGTCCTTTTAGAGCCGATCATGCGCTTGAAGATCGCCATTCCGGAAGCGTATCTCGGCGATATCATGGGCGATATGAACAAACGGCGCGGCCGGATCCTCGGCATCGATATGCTGGAAGACTTGCAGATCGTAAACGCAGAAGCGCCCCAAGCGGAAATTCAAAAATATGCGACCGAACTGCGCAGCATGACGCAGGGCCGCGGCAAGTTCATGGCGGAGCTTGCGCGCTACGAAGAAGTTCCCGCTCCCGAAGCGGAAAAGATCATCAAGGCGCGGCTCGCCGAAAAGGAACAGTCGTAAATTGTTCCTCTTTACCGCAACTGCATGAAAAACTCGCCGCAAGCGCAAAAATTTGCTGCTTGCGGCATTTTTTCTGTTCCCTTTTTTCTGCCGCGTCAAAAAACTTCCTATTCGCGGCAAAAAAACCTTGCCTGCCAAAACGCCGAACCTAAAAAAATAAAACGTATAAAATAAATCGGCGCCGCGCAATATTTGCGCGGCGCCGAGGTTTTTCTCTTTTATAAAGCTCCTTCCCTTCGGATAAGCTCATTCCTTCGGCCAGACTCCTTTCTTTCGGATAGGCCCTTTCTTCGGTCAAGCCATTTCTTTCGGATAGGCCCTTTCTTTCGGATAAACGTCCTCTCCTTTTGGATAAGCCTTTTTTTCGATCAGGCCTCTTCTTCGGTCAGGCTCTTTCTTTCGTCAAACTCCCTTTCAAACCGCAAAAATGAATCAGACGCAGAGCCTTGCGGTTCTGCGCCTGATCCATATATGATAAGGGGGAAAATGATGAGCTATCTGAGGTAACCAAGCGGAAGCGTTGCGCGTTTCGTTTGATTACATGCTTATTATATTCCCTATAAGAAAAAATGTAAAGCAAAAAAAATTATTTTTAAAAAATTTTTTTAAATAAAGTTTTTCAACAATTTTTGTTAATTTTTTTCAATTTTTGCCGAATTTTAGGGAAAAATACTTAATCATGTTAATTATTAACATTTGTTTTTTTATAAAACCCGCCGTTTTTTGTTATTTTACATTTTTCACAAAAATTGTGCAAATCAAAAAATACGGCAAAACAGACACCCTAATACGATCGCTATAAAATTGGAAACGATCGCAAGCGCAACCGGAAGAGCGCTCGATTTTTCTTTTTTCTGCGCAAAATACAGGGCGGACATATAAAAAACCGTCTCCCCCGTGGAATAGACGATGCAGGCACAGCGGCCGATATACGAATCGGCGCCGTAATTTTGCAAAATTTCCGATAAAAGAGCAAGCGATCCGCTTCCCGAAAAGGGTTTGATGAGCACCAGACCGCAGATTTCCGAAGGGATCCCCAGAGCCGTAAAAACGGGCGCAAGCGCTTTGCTCAGGCCCGCCGAAAGTCCGCTCGCTTCAAACAGCGACGCCAAAATCAGAATTGCCGCAAGATACGGAAACAGCGACTTTAAGAGCGGCACCACCCCCTTGACGCCTTCGGCAAAGCTGTCGTATAATTTTACTTTGCGAAACGCCGCCGCGCAAAACACGGCAAAAAACAGACAGGGCAGAATATAGGCGGCAGGATTCACGCGCATTTCCTCCCGTAGACCAATTTTACGAGCGCGATCCCGATCAGCAGCGCGCACAGCGTGGAGAGAAAGATGGGAAATACGATCTCGTACGGCGAAGCCGCAAAAAGCTGTGCGCGGAGCGCGAGCACCGTCGTCGGCAAAAGCTGAAAGCCCGAACAGTTTACGACAAACAGCATCGCGCGGGCATATTGCGAACGCTGTTCCTGTCCCAAAAGCTCCATCGCGCGGATCCCCGCAGGCGTGGCGGCGCCGCCCATCCCCAAAAAATTGGCCGATAAATTGACGGCGATCTGTTCGATCGCCTCTTCCTTTTCCACGTGAAAAAGTTTTCGGATGGGTTTCTTCATCAGCCGCGCCATTCCGCACAAAAGTCCCGCATCCTGCGCGATCCGTAAAAAACCCAGCCATACGGCATAAATTGCCGCAAGCGTCAAACAGAGCGCGATCGCGTCTTTTGCCCCGTCCAAAAGCGCGGGCAAGAATGCGGACGGATCGCGCACCGTGATCAATGCCGCAGAAATCAAAAAAAGCAGTAAAAATAAACCGTTCATGGACAAACCTCTTTGCCTATCCGTATGCTCAAAAGCTCCGCATTATGCCGGAAAAGTCTTTTTTTGTCCCGCAGCGGCAAAATAATTTTACTTTGCGCAAAAAATACAGTATAATAGTATGTATAATATTCAGACAGTTGTATCGGAGGGAAGTATGCAGAAAAAACCCTATTATATCACGACGGCGATCGCCTACACATCCGGCAAACCGCACATCGGAAACACCTACGAAATTATTTTGACGGACGCGATCGCGCGTTTTAAGCGCAACCAGGGCTATGACGTCCGCTTCCAGACGGGCACGGACGAGCACGGCCAGAAAATAGAAGAAAAGGCGGCGGCAAGCGGCGTCACGCCCAAACAGTTCGTCGACGGCGTTGCCGCGCAGATCAAGGGCATCTGGGATCTGATGAACATTTCATACGATAAGTTCATCCGCACTACCGATGCCGACCACGAGCGCCAGGTGCAGAAAATTTTTGAAAAATTATACGAGCAGGGCGATATTTACAAGGGCACCTATGAAGGAATGTACTGCACCCCCTGCGAAGCGTTCTGGACCCCTTCGCAGCTCAAAGACGGAAAATGCCCCGACTGCGGCAGGGAAGTCAAGCCCGCCAAGGAAGACGCCTATTTCTTTAAAATGAGCACGTATGCGGATCGCCTGCTCCGATACTACGATGAACATCCCGAATTCATCACGCCGGTATCGCGCAAAAACGAAATGGTCAATAATTTCTTAAAGCCGGGACTTCAAGACCTTTGCGTGTCGCGCACCTCTTTTCAATGGGGAATCCCCGTAGCGTCCGACCCCAAACACGTCGTATACGTCTGGCTGGATGCCCTCACCAACTATATCACGGGGCTCGGCTACGACGCGGACGGAAAGAGCGACGCGCTGTTTGAAAAATATTGGCCCGCGGACGTGCACGTCATCGGAAAAGACATCATTCGCTTCCATACCATCTATTGGCCCATCTTTTTGATGGCCTTGGGGCTTCCCCTGCCCAAACGGGTCTTCGGACATCCGTGGCTCTTGATGGACGGCAACAAAATGAGCAAATCGCGCGGCAATGTGATCTATGCGGACGAATTGGTCAAAATTTTCGGCGTGGACGCCGTGCGGTATTTCGTGCTCAACGATATGCCCTTCGACAACGACGGAAATATTACCTGGGAACTTTTGAACGACCGCGTCAATTCCGACCTCGCCAATACCTACGGAAACCTCGTTTCGCGCACGGCGGCGATGAGCCTCAAATATTTCGGCGGAAAGATCGCCGACAAAAAAGTGAGCGAACCCGTCGATCAAGAACTGCGCGGCATGGCGAGTGCTCTTTATCAAAAAGTCGCCGCGAAGATGGATGAGTTTAAAATTTCCGACGCGTTGGACGAAATCTTTACCTTCCTGCGCCGTTGCAACAAATACATCGACGAAACCGCGCCCTGGGCGCTCGCCAAAGACGAAGCAAAACGCGACCGCCTCGCTACCGTTTTATACAATCTTTCCGAAAGCATTATCATCGCGACGTCGCTCTTACAGCCGTTCATGCCCGATACGGCGGAAAAAGTCATGAAACAGTTCAATACGACCCTGCGCGATTATTCGACGCTCGATACGTTCGGACTTTTAAAGGACGGCGCGTCCGTCTCCCCTGCCGAAACGCATCTGTTCGACCGCCGCAATTATAAGGACGTGGAAGCGGCCTACGAAGCGATGCACGCCGAAAACGAAAAGGCGCAGGCAAAACCTAAGGACGAAAAGGCGCAGGCGGCCGCAAAGGCGCCGCACGCGCCCGAATACCCCGCCGAAATTTCCATCGACGACTTTGCGAAAGTGAAGATGCAGGTCGCAAAGATCCTCGCCTGCGAAAAAGTGGAAAAGAGCGACAAACTCTTAAAAAGCACCGTAAAGATCGGGGATGAAACGCGCACCGTCGTCAGCGGGATCGCAAAATTTTACACGCCCGAAGAGATGGTCGGCAAAAAGGTCATCATGATCACCAACTTAAAGCCCGCCAAACTGCGCGGCATCGTGAGCGAAGGCATGATCCTCTGCGCCGAAGACGCCGACGGCAACTTAAAACTCCTTGCGCCCGAAGGCGACATCGAGGACGGCAGCGGCATCTTTTAACAACGGGTTTTTCCCTTTTCTCGGCGGCAGCTTGAAAAACGGCAATACAGTCTTTTTTCGGCGGCAGCTTGAAAAACGGCGATACGGATTTTTTACGGCAAGGCGGCATTCTCCGCGAAAAACCGGAGAATGCAAGAGCCGCGCCAAATCTTGCAAACCCTGTCCGGTTTTCAAATTCTTTGCTGAAAAGCAAACTTGCAATCAAATTGATTCAAAGGCAACGGAATGTTTATCGATACGCACGCACATCTCAACTATCCCGATCTATACGGCGATACGGACGCACTCTTGCAGGAAATTCTGCAAGCGGGTGTACAAAAAGTCGTCAACGTAGGCTGGAATTTTGATTCTTCCGCCCTCGCCGCGGAAATGTCCGAAAAATATCCCTCCCTCTACTTCGCGGCGGGATATCATCCGTCCAATCTCTCCGATTTTCAAGACGGCGATTTCGATCAAATCGCGGCCCTCCTGCAATCAAAAAAGGGGGTTGCGGTGGGCGAGATCGGACTCGATTACCACTACGAAAATACGGACGAAAAGAAACAGCAAAGCGCATTTTGCGCGCAGCTGGAGCTTGCGTCGGCCTTAAAACTGCCCTTTATCGTGCACAGCCGCGACGCGGCGGAAGATACGCTGAAAATTTTAAAAGACAACAAAGATAAGTTGCACTGCGGCGGCGTGATGCACTGCTTTTCGGGAAGCGCCGAAACGGCAAAGGAATATATAAAGCTCGGGCTTTTTATCTCCTTTGCCGGCCCCGTAACCTTTAAAAACGCGCGGAAATTGGACGAAGTGGCAAAGACAATACCGTCGGACAGGATCTTGGCGGAAACGGACAGTCCCTACCTCGCGCCGGAACCCTTCCGCGGCACGCGCAACACGCCCAAAAACGTCGTGAAAGTTTATGAAAAGCTCGCCCTTCTCCGCGGAACCGACATCCAAGAGCTGGCCTGCCAGATCGAAAAAAACGCGCACGCCCTCTTTTTGAAACTTCGCGAAAAGGACGCTTGATCATTATTCCGCAATCGGATTTTTGCGATTTTTTTGAATTAAATCCTTCCGCTTAATTTTAAAAACCTTTCAACTTTTTTAAATTACACTTAATTTTTAAAAATCTTTCAAATTACACTTTTTTCAGAGATTTTTAAAATTCCAGAAATTTTCCCCATTGAACCGCCAAAAAGCCGCCTCGCAAAGATTTTTATAATCGGCCGCAGAAAACTTTTTTCATTCTCTTGCAAAAGCGCTTTTTTTCGCGGCGCATGAAAAACGAAAGCAAAATCAAACTTTTTTCGAGATACAAAAATGGAAACTTTTGAAAATTTTACGTACGAACTGGACGGAAATTTGTATATCAATTTAACGAGCAAATGCACAAACGACTGCACGTTCTGCGTGCGGAACGAAAAATCGGAATATTTCGGGCATAAATTATGGCTCTCGCGCGAGCCTTCCGCCGAAGACGTGCTTCGGCGCATCCCCGAAGACATTTCCCGCTACAAAGAATACGTCTTCTGCGGATTCGGGGAACCGACGCTCAAACTTGCGCAGCTTCTTGCGATCGGCAAAGAATTGAAGCGGCGCGGCGCGACGGTGCGGCTCAATACAAACGGACAGGGCTCTTTGATCTGGAAAAGAGATATTTCCGAAGAACTCGCAAAAGCCGTCGACAAGATCAACGTAAGCCTCAACGACGCCGACGCGCAAAGCTATGTTACTCTTTGCCGCCCTTCATTCGGCGAACAGGCGTTTACCGCGCTTCAAGATTTTGCAAAAAAGTGCGCGGCACAGGGAATCTGCGTATGGTTTTCGGTCGTGGATATCATCGGCGAAAAAAAGATCGAAGAATGCCGAAAAATTGCTGAGCGCTGCGGCGTGGCGCTGCGCGTGCGAAAATATATCGGATAAAAGGCGCATAGCGGCACGCCTCGGCTTTTTTGCCGCGAAGAACTTTCTCCTTTTTTGCCGCGCAAAATCTCCTCCTTTTTTGCCGCGAAGAACCTCTCTTTTTCAGCGGACAATCAAAAGCGGACAATCAAAGAAGACGCCTTTTTTCAAAAAAACGATATCGGCGCTCGTTTCGATACGGCTGCCCGTTGCGGCGCTCGGCTTGCCGCTTAAAAAAAGAAAGCCGCGTTGAATGCGCAGCTTTCCTTTTCTTTTGTAAGGGGGTATACCCTTAACAGGTAATCCCTTGCTTCTCGTTTCGATCCAAAACCCTTTCTCCGCTGTTTTATTCGTTTCTCATTTGTTTTGATACAAATTTCCCCTTAAAATTGAAGGGTTTCTTCGTATCTTACACAGATTACGCGTTTCGGATAAGCAAGAGCTTACAGTAACAGTATGGCCCTTTTCTCTTCCCCTATTCAAAAACAATACAGGTAATTTATGGAAGCGATCAAAACTATTTTACAAAAGTACGGCTTTTCGTTTAAAAAGCAGTTCGGGCAAAACTTTATAACCGACTCAAATCTCTTGAAAAGTATCGTCGCCTGCGCAAACCTTGATCAAAATTCCGAAGTGTTGGAAATCGGATGCGGCGCCGGCACGCTCACGCGCGAGATCGCCGCCGTTGCAAAACATGTGACCGCTTTTGAAATCGACGAAAAACTGCGGCCCGTCTTGCAGGAAACTTTGGCGGATTTCCCCAATGCGAGCGTCGTTTTCAAGGATTTTTTAAAGGCCGATTTAAAAGAATTTGAGCAGAGCCGCTCAAAATACAGCGTCATCGCCAATCTGCCCTATTATATCACATCGCCTCTCGTCATGCGGTTTGTGGAAGAAGCCGAAAAGGTACAGGAACTCATCATTATGGTGCAGGACGATGTCGCCAAACGCTTCTGCGCCGAAGAAAATACGCCCGAATACGGCGCGATCACGGCGGCAATCGCGCGGCGCGCCTCAGCAGAGATCGTAAAATACGTGCCGCGGACCCTCTTTTATCCCGTTCCGAACGTCGACAGCGCCGTCGTCAAACTGACTTTTGAAAAAGACCGCATTCCCGTAAAAGACGCAAAGACGTATAAAGATACCGTCCGCGCCGCCTTTTTGTCGCGCAGAAAGACGCTGGAAAACAACCTCGTCAACGCCTTCTCTCTCTCCCGCGAAACGGCACGGGAAATGCTTCGCCTCGCGGATATTCCCGAAAAGGCGCGCGGCGAAACCCTCTCTCCGCAAAAACTTGCGCTCCTTTCGGATATTCTCTTTGACTATAAAAATTGATCAAAAGCGGATTTAATTTTAAACATCCGGCAGGGCAGAACGCCGTTCAAGGTTTTTTGCCCTGCCGCATTTTGTTTTGATCAGATTTGTTCTTTTGCTTTGAACGAATTTGTTCTTCCGTTTTAAACAGATTTGTTCTTCTTTTTGAACACATTTGTTCTTCTTTCAGTCAAAAATCTTTTCCTTTCGGCCGCATTTTGCGCGGTTTTCGATCGAGTTTGCTCGCAGCTTGCGCGGTTTTCGGCCGCACTTATCCGCATTTTTTCAATTGCATTTGCTCGCGTTTTTTTGCTCGCGTTCGCTCTTGCTCTTTTGATTAAGTTTATTCGCAATTTTTTCGATTGCGTTCGCTCGCGATTTTCGATCGCGGTTTTTTGATTGGCGAGCAAAATACCAATACATAGCACAAAGCCCGCCGCAAGGGTACCCTTGCAACGGACTTTGTTCTTTCCGCTGCCAGCAATTGCCTTTCAAAGTTTTTATAACAACTTTTTGCAAGACCGTACACCTTTTCCGCAGGCGCTCCGTTTGCCGCGGCATATGCCTTTCTTCTATCTTTATTGCCCTGTTTTTTGCAATTTCAAAGCGATCTCTCCGACCGCTTCCGCCGCGAGGTCCGCTTCTTTTTCGGTATTGTCCTTTCCGAAAGAAAAACGGACACTGCCGCGCACATCCTGCTCGCTCAGTCCCATCGCCGCAAGCACATGCGACGGCTGCAACGTACCCGCCGTACACGCCGAGCCGCTGGACGCAGCGATCCCCTCGCGGTCAAGATTGAACAAAAGCGCCGCTCCGTCTATACCGCCGAAACAGATATTCGCATTGCCCGGAAGCCGCAGCGTCGGATGGCCGTTGAGTTTCGCCTGCGGCACTTCCCGCAAAATGCGGCGGATGAAGCGATCGCGCAAAGCGCTGACATACAAAGAATTTTCTTGCAGGGAATCGCAGGCAAGGCGAAACGCCTCCGCGATCCCTACGACGGAAGGCACGTTCGTCGTGCCGCCGCGCATTCCGCGTTCCTGATGTCCGCCCGTCAGAATTTTATCCGCCTTGCAGCCTGAACGGATATACAAGATGCCGATCCCCTTCGGTCCGTAGAATTTATGCCCCGACACGGACAGAAGATCAACGTGCGGCGCATCTACATGCAGCGGTAATGCGCCCGCCGCCTGTACCGCGTCGGTAAAAAACAAAATATTGCGCTCCCGCGCAAGGGCGGAGATCTCTTCGATCGGCTGGATCGTGCCAACCTCGTTGTTGGCGGTCATGACCCCGATCAGGATCGTATCCTTCCGAATCGCCGCTTCGACATCTTCCGCGCGCACCCGTCCGAACGGATCGACGCCGACATACGTCACGCTAAACCCCTCTCGCTGCAATGCCTTTGCCGTTTCCAAAACCGCGGGATGCTCGATCGCGCTGATGATCAAGTGCTTTCCCCTGTCCGCGTTCGCGTGCGCCGCGCCGCGAAGCGCCCAGTTATCCGACTCCGTACCGCCCGAAGTAAAATAAATTTCCGACGCCTTCGCCCCCAACAGCGCCGCGACGGTGTCCCGCGCTTCATCGACCGCCTGCACGGCCGCTCTGCCGACAAAATGCAAAGAGTTCGGATTCCCGAACTTCTCGCTGAAATACGGCAGCATCTTTTCCAACACGCGCTTATCGAGGGGCGTCGTCGCCGCATGATCCAAATAAATTCCGGTCATTCTCTTCTCCTTTCTTGTACCGCTCTTATGCCGCTCTTTTTACCGCCCTCATACCGCCGCGCTCTTGCATTTGCAGATGCCGTCCGGGCCGTATTCTTCCACCATCGTCTCGAGCGTCATCGAATCCAACACGGCGTTGATCCCGTTGTACAGTTTGCGCCACACTTCTCCCGTGGCACACTTCGGACAGCAAAACGAAATGCAGTCGACGATCTCCATATTGTCTTCCAGCGCGCGCGCAATGTCCCCGATCGTAATCTCTTCCGGCGCGCGCGTCAGCTTGTATCCGCCCGTCACGCCGCGCTCCGCCGTTACGATCCCTTTCCCCGAAAGCATTCGCATGATCTTTTCAATGTATTTCCCCGAAACGGCGATCTGCCGCTCCAGCGCCGAAGCGCTCACGCATTGCTTCGGGTAATTCAGCGCCAAAATATAGCACGCCTTTAATCCGTATTGCGACTTTGAAGATAACCGCATTTTTGTTCGCCCTCCTTTCCTTTTTTTCGCTCCTGCGCCTTTTTTTCTCTCCGATTTTTTTCAGATCCCTGTCTTTTAAATACTACCAAATAAGTTGGGATTATTATAAACTTTTTTTGCACATTCGTCAATCATTTTTATGCCGCACTTTTGGAATGCCGCGCTTTTGAAATGCCTCTTTTTGAAATGCCGCTCTTTTGAAATGCCGCGCTTTTGAAATGCCGCTTGCATCTGTCCAAACGGCTCTTCTATTGTCTGCTACGGCGGCTTTTCTGCCGCGGGCGCTTGCCCTTATGAAAACCCCACACCGTTTGGTGTGGGGTTTTCTGTATTAAATGGTGCGCATACAGCGCGTGCAAAGAGAAAAAAGCGGTAAATGGCTTTCCCTTCGCCGATAAAAAATTATTCTTCTGTCTTTTGTCCGGTCCAATCGGAAAAGATACAGCCGCAGTAGTTTTGGCGGTACAGACCGTACTGTTTGGCAAGCTCGACGGAGCGCAGATACCCGTTCTGTTTTTTGAAATCGTTATAGAGCCAGCGCACCCGATATTTTTCTTCCAATTCTTTCCCCAACGTATTCAGCCACTGCGAATTTTTATGCGGACTGACCGAAAGCGTGGAGCAAAACCAATCGTACCCGAGCTCCTTTGCCCGCTTCGCCGTCTCTTCCAGACGAAGGCGGTAACATTGATAGCAGCGCGCGCCGCCCTCTTTTTCCTCTTCCAGCCCCTTTGCCGCCGCAAAAAAGCGTTCCGGCTCATACGCGCAATCCAAAAAATCGGCGCATTTTGTTTCCCGCAAAAATCGCAGCTGCTCCGCCTTGCGTTTGCCGTATTCCGCTTCGTCCGTTATGTTCGGATTAAAATAAAAGACCGTAACGCGCAAACTGCGGCAAAGCGCTTCCAGACAGCGCGTGGAACAGGGGCCGCAGCAGCTGTGCAGCATCACTCTTTCCGATGGATCGACGCCTTGTAAAAGCTCGATCATTTTTGCATTGTAATCGATCTTGTTCATATTTTCATTATAGCACGCGCAATCTTTCTTTGCAACAAAGTTGTTTTTCTATTTTTTTTGCCTGCACTTTTTTTGCTGACTTTCTTTTGATTTTTTATCGCCAACACGCCTGCTGTCCGTTTTTGCAGGCATGCTTTCGGCAAAAACAAATTATTTTTTCCCTTTTTTGATTTTTTGACAAAGAATTCTCCCTTTTTTTGCAAGATCTGTGAAAGTTTTTTATCCTTCGACAAAATTAGACAAACAAAGACAGCTTTCCTGAAAATTAGCCCTCCTTTTCGACATTTTTCCCCTTGAACTTTTTGTGCGTTATCCGTTATACTATTTACAAAGCCGATACTGTCGGCAAAAACGTTCAGGAGGTTAAAACGAATGAAACACACTTACAGTCAAAAAGAATCGGAAATTTCCGAACAGGATCCTCAATATGTTGTGGACGCCGCAAATTTTGCAGAAGAAATAAGCCTTCTTTTAGAAGATTTTTTTACTTTACAAAATGTAACCAGAACAGGAAATTGCATTCGCCTGCAATTTACGAACGGCCAGAAATTTACCGTTACTGTAACCTCTCTTTAATCCCTTTCTGACGCGGCGGCGCTGTTTTAACGGCGCCGCCGCGCTCTGTTTCAGGCTGCGCAAAGCCGCCCCTTCCGCAGCCGCCCGAGCCTTTTCTCTCTTTTAGAAACCGATCCTTCTTTTGCCCTTCAAAAGCAAAATATTGCTATAATTGAGCAACGGCGTATCGTGAAATTTTTAATTTTTTTTGCTATAATAGGTACAAGAATCGGCCGAAAGGCAAAAAAAGGAGATTTCGTATGAAACGTAATATGCATAAATGGTTGGAAGATATGCGCAACGCAGAAGTGAAAAAGGCAATGCCGGTACTTTCGTTTCCCGGCGTAAACCTATTGGGTATCAATGTGAAAGAACTCATCTTTTCCGCAGAAAATCAGGCAAACGCAATGGCTGCGGTTGCAGCGCGCACCGATGCGGCGGCGTCCGTGTCCCTGATGGACCTTTCCGTCGAAGCGGAATGCTTCGGCGCACCCATCCACATTTCCGAAGACGAAGTTCCCACCGTTACCGGCTGCGTGGTTAAAACGCCGGAAGATGCACAGGCGCTGAAAGTTCCTGCCGTCGGCGCAGGCAGAACGAGCATCTATATCGACGCGATCCGCCTCGCGATGGATAAGATCACGGACAGGCCCGTCTTTGCAGGCGTGATCGGGCCCTTCTCCCTCGCCGGAAGATTGGTCGACGTTACCGAAGCGATGATCTACTGCTATGAAGAACCCGAAATGATGCATACGGTACTGCAAAAAGCGACCCAATTTTTGATCGAATACATCAGGGCATATAAAGCGGTCGGCGCAAACGGCGTCGTGATGGCGGAACCCCTCGCAGGATTGCTCCCTCCCGATCTGGCGGAAGAGTTTTCTTCCAAGTATGTGAAGCAGATCAACGATGCGATCCGCGATGAAAATTTCCTGTCCATCTATCATAACTGCGGCAATACCGCCATTTTCATCATCGATTCCATCTTGTCCACCAATTCCGACGCATACCATTTCGGCAACGCGATCAATATGGCGGAAATGATGACGCATATCCCTGCCGATACCATCGCAATGGGAAACGTGGATCCGGCTGGCGTTCTCAAAAACGGAACGCCCGAAACAGTGCGCAAGGTAACGACCGAAATCATGACCGCTTGCTGCCCTTACAAGAATTTCGTGATCTCTTCCGGCTGCGATATCCCCCCTGCAACCCCGTGGGAAAATATCGACGCTTTCTTCGGCGCAGTGAAAGATTTCTATGCAAAATAAAAAA
>CASDTU010000041.1 GCA_949283775.1 uncultured Bacillota bacterium | reverse complement strand
GGGCGTGAGCGAAAGCCGCGCGAGCCGCTATTTTGCAGGCAAGATCCATTACACTCTCAGGGGCGGCGACGACGACGCATTCTATGAAAAAGTGAAAGAGATGCTTCTTTCCGAAGGCGAAGTCTCCGATGCGATCGGCAGGCTCACCGACAGGGCGTATTTCGATTCTCTTTCGTATGAAGAAAAACAGCGCTATACGCTGACGCTTTCCGAACGGTATTTAAAGGCGCTGGAACGCTTCCGTAAAGAGTGCGAGTACGAGGGGCGGATCAAGAGCAGATAGTGTTTCTATGCGAAGTAAAGGATAGGCAGCATACCCCATGCGAAGCAGAGGGCATACAGCGTTCCCATGCGGCGCAAAGGATAGACAGCGTTCCCATGCGGCGCCGTCGGCGCACGCTAGTTTAAAAAAGGGCCGTTCTTTTGTCGATCCGTTTTTTGAAGTGCCTGCTTGTTTTTTAAAGAAGTTAAAAAAAGTGTGAGCTTGTATTTCTGCCCTTGCGGCCATTCCGCCGCAAGGGCAGAAACAAAAAAGGCAAGCGGATTTCCCGCAAAAATTGCGGGCAGGTCGTTTGCTGTTTTTTTTCGGTTATGGTATAATAAAGAAAAAACTGATTTTGCCAAAGCGCGGCAAAAAAAATTGCAAACCAAAGACAGAAGTGCAGCGGAAAAAATTGCAAAGATTTTACATTTGCGGCGGCGAAGAACAAACCAAAGCAGAAAAAGACAAAGGAAGAAAGGGAACGGACAGCAAAAATGTTGGAGCTTTTGCAGAAATTAAACGACGAACAGATCAAACCGGTGACGGATACGGAAGGGGCGGTACTCGTTCTGGCGGGGGCGGGGAGCGGAAAAACGCGCGTACTGACCTCCCGCATCGCCTATCTCGTGGAAGAAAAAGGGGTATATCCTTCTTCCATTCTTGCGATCACGTTTACGAACAAAGCGGCGAAGGAGATGCGCGAGCGGCTTTCTTCCATGATCGACGGCGCGGACAGTATGTGGATCTGCACCATTCACAGTATGTGCGTGCGGATTCTGCGGATGTTTGCCGACCGATTGGGGTTCGACAAGAATTTTTCCATTTACAGTGAAACGGAACGGGCGAACGTCATCAAAAAATCCTGCGCCGAATGCGGGATCGACGACGAAAAGCAGCTGAAAAACATCAAATTCCACATTGCCAACGCGAAGATGCTCGGGCAAGATCCGCGCGAATACGAGCAGTCGAACGAAGGGCTGCGCGGGCTCGGCGACATTATCCGCGCATACCGTACGTATTGCGACCATTTAAAGCAGAACAATGCGTTGGATTTTGACGATCTCCTGATCGAAGCCAAGCGCCTATTGGAGACGGACAAAGAGGCTCTGGAATATTTGTCGGGGCGGTTTCGGTATATTCATGTGGACGAATTTCAGGACACGAACGAGATCCAGTATGAGATCGTGCGGCTTCTCGCGTACGTGCACGGAAATTTGTTTGCGGTGGGCGACGACGATCAGAGCATTTACGGCTGGCGCGGCGCGAAAATCGAGAACATTCTCGGTTTTGAGCGGGATTTTCCCGGAGCAAAGGTGTATAAATTGGAGCGGAATTATCGCTCGACGAAAAACATATTAAAACTTGCGAATACGGTGATCAAAAACAACGGCAACCGCAAGGAAAAGCAGCTTTGGACGGAAAACGAGGAGGGGGCGCAGGCGCAGTATTTTCAGGCGGAAACGGAAAACGACGAGGCGCTGTACGTGGCGCGGACGATCAGCACGCTGATGAACCAGGGGTATTCCTTTTCCGATTTTGCGGTTTTGATGCGCATCAACGCTTTGACGCGCGCGTACGAGCAGGAATTTGCCAAATACAACGTGCCGTACCGCGTGTTCGGCGGCTTTAAATTCTATGAGCGAAAAGAAGTCAAGGATCTGCTCGCGTATTTGCGGCTGATCAACAATCCGTTCGACAGCGAGGCGGCCGTGCGGATCATCAACGTCCCCAAGCGCGGGATCGGCGCAAAATCGGTGGAAACGCTGGAAGAATATGCGCGGCAAAACGATCTGTCCGTCTATGACGCGGTTTTGGATGTCGATTCTCTGCCTCTCAATGCCGGCAGCCGCGCCAAGATCAAAGCGTTCGGAAATCTTTTGAAATCGCTGGTTTTAAAGGGTGCGGAAATGAGTGCGGACGAGCTCATCCGCGACGTCATCAACGACAGCGGCATTTTGACGATGTATGCGGACGATTCGGACGAATCGATCAACAAAAAGGCCAACATCGATGAATTTGTCAATTCCGTCGACGAATTTTGCCGCTTGAACAAAGAGGCGACGCTTGCGGATTTTCTCAACCAAGTCACGCTCAGTTCGGACACGGACGAGATGGACGATTCGCAGTACGTTACCGTCGCGACCATTCATTCGGTGAAAGGGCTGGAATTCAAAACGGTTTTTGTCGTGGGGATGGAGGAAAATATCTTTCCCGTATCCAGAGCGGCGTATGACGATACAGAGCTGGAAGAGGAGCGGCGCCTCCTGTATGTCGCCATTACGCGGGCGAAAGAGCGCCTGTATTTCACCCGTTCGCGCAGCCGGTATCTGTACGGGGAACGCAGCATGACGCTGCCCTCGCGGTTCATGAAAGAGCTATCGTCCGTTTTGGACATCGAGTCGCAGCGCACGCTCGGCTATGATTCTTCTTCGGGCAGAAGTCCGTATTCGGGATACGGCAGCTCTTCCTATTCGGGGTACGGCAATTCCTATTCGGGATACGGCAATTCTTATGCGGGGTACGGAGCGCGGAAGAGTTTTTCCCGCGCGCAGTCGATGGAGGAAAAATACGGCTATCAGAGCGATCTGCCGCGCGACACGGAAGAGAGCTCGTATGCGGATTCTTCTTTTCAGGGGACTTCGTTTTCCGCGGCGGCGGGATTCAAGCGAGCGCAGGCGAGCACGAAAAACGTGTTGAATACATCGGGCGCGAAGGATTACGCCGCGTTTAAGACGGGGGTCAAGGTGAGCCATCCGAAATTCGGCGAGGGCGTCATCATTTCCACTCGCGGCGAGGGCTCGGCGCTCGTTGCCAATATCAGTTTTCCGGGCTTCGGGATCAAATCGCTCTCCGTTCAGATCGCCCCCTTAAAAATCATCCGCTGAGGGGCGGAAACGCGGAGAAAAAGGCACGCGTTCGGGCTTATAACGACAGAACGGGCGGCGGCAGGCTGCGAAAAAAACGGATCAATAAAGATAAAAAAGAAAGAAAAGAGCAAGGGAGAGAAAAGCATGGACAGGATGCGCGAGCTGGTCGATCAACTGAATCGATATGCGTATGAATATTACGTTTTGGATGCGCCGAGCGTGCCGGACGCGGAGTACGACAAACTGTATGACGAGCTTGTGCGGCTGGAAAAGGACAGCGGAACGCGGCTGTTTGATTCTCCCACGCGCAGGGTAGGAGGCGAGCCGATACGGGCGTTTGCGCGGCACGAGCATATTTCCCGACTGTACAGTCTGGACAAGGCGGTGACGGAAGACGAGCTGGACGCTTTTTTCACGCGCGTGGAAAAGGGTGCGGCGGAGGTATCGTATACGGTCGAGTATAAGTTTGACGGATTGACGATGTGTCTGACGTATGACGACGGAAAATTTGTGCGCGCGACGACGCGCGGGAACGGCGCGGTCGGCGAAGACGTCACGGCGCAGGTACTCACCATCCGCAGTTATCCCATGACGATCGGGTATAAAGGAAAGCTGGAAGTCAAAGGGGAAGCGGTGATCCGCCTGTCCGTATTGGAAGCGTACAACCGCACGGCGGCGGAGCCGCTGAAAAACGCGCGCAACGCGGCGGCGGGCGCGGTGCGCAATCTCGATCCGCGCGTTACGGCGCAGAGAAAGCCGGAAATTTATTTTTACGACGTCAATTACATGGAAGAAAATTCCGTTCGTTCGCAGACGGAGGCGGTGGAGTTTTTACAGAAAGAGGGCTTTAAAGTGTATCCGTTCATGCGCGTGTGCAAGACGGCGCAGGAAGTGAAGGACGCGATCGCGGAGATCGACGTGTCGAGGAAAAAAATCGACGTCTTGACGGACGGGGCAGTCGTCAAAGTGAACGACTTTTCGGTGCGGGAAAAATTAGGCTTTACGGATAAATTTCCGCGCTGGGCGATCGCGTATAAATTTGAGGCGGAAGAGGCGGTCACGACGGTGAAAAACGTGATCTGGCAAGTGGGGCGAACGGGCAAACTGACGCCGCTTGCGGAGGTGGAACCGGTCGAGCTTGCCGGAGCGACCGTTCGCCGTGCGACCTTGAACAATTCGGGGGACATTCGCAGAAAGGATATCAAGATCGGGAGCAAAGTGCTCATCCGCCGCAGCAATGAGGTGATCCCGGAAATTTTGGGCGCCGTCGAGCACACGGGGCAGAGCATCGAGATCGAGGATCCGAAAGTCTGCCCGTATTGCGGCACGAAGGTGCGGGAAGAGGGCGCGAATCTGTTCTGTCCGAATCGGGAATGCCGTCCGCGCGTGGCGGCGGCGCTTGCGAATTTTGCGGCGAAAAACGCCATGGATATCGAGGGCTTTTCGGAGATGACGGCGTATCAGCTGATCGATGAAGCGGGCGTGCGGCATTTTTCCGATCTGTATCGCCTTAATAAGGAAACGCTGGCAAAGCTGGACGGATTCGGCGCGAAAAAGATCCGCAATCTCTTGAACGCGGTGCAATCGAGCAAGAACGTGCCGCTCGATAAGTTTTTGTTTGCATTGGGGATCGACGGTATCGGAAAAGTGGCGTCGGGCGATCTTGCGCGCCGCTTTCAGAGCGTGGGAGCGCTTTCTTCGGCTACGGCGGAAGAGCTCGTGCAGATGGAAAACATCGGCGAAAAGACCGCGGAAAATATCGTTTCCTGGTTTCAGGACGAGGGAAACAAAGCCGAACTTTCGCGCCTGTTTGAAGCGGGCGTAAAACCGTTTGTAAAAGAGCAGGTGCGCGGCGGCGCGTTTTCGGGGCAAAACGTGGTTTTGACGGGAACGCTCTCTAAGTTTAAGCGCAGCGAGGCGCAAAAATACATTGAAGACGCCGGAGGTGTATGCCAGAGCGCAGTCACGTCCAAGACAACGCTCGTGGTCGCGGGCGAAAACGCGGGCAGCAAACTCGACAGAGCAAAGGAGCTTGGAATAAAAATTATCGGGGAAGAGGAATTTCTCAAAATTTTGGACAAGAGCTGAAAGTATTTGAAAATTTTATTTGTTAGCGATGAAAGTACTTGAAATTTTTACAAGTTTCTGTTATACTGTAATCTGCGAATATTGGGGCGATTTTGAACTGCCCGTACGGAGAAAAAACCATGTTCAGTATGACGGGATACGGAAAAGGGGAATACAAAGAGGGCGGAATCGAGCTTACCGTTGAGATCAAAACGGTCAACAACCGTTATTTGGACGTTTCGATCAAGGGCCCGAAAATTTTCAACGCCTATGAAGAGGCGCTCCGCGCCATCGTGCGCGAAAAGCTCTCGCGCGGACATGCGGATATCTTTGTAAATTTTATCGACAAGCGCGAGAAGGCGAAACAGCTCTATATCGACGAAAACGCGGCGAAGAGTTACTTTGATGCTGCAAATCGGCTGAACAAGATGTTTCCGTCGCTTGCGGACGATTTTACGCTCACCGCATTGATGAAAAGTCCGGACGTTTTGCGGCAGGAAGAGGTTCAGGGTGCGGACGAAGAGCTGGTCAAGGCTTTGGAAATCGCCTTGGGCACGGCGCTCGATCATTTGAATGCCATGCGCAAGAAAGAGGGCGAAAAGCTGGCGCAGGATATGCTTTCGCGCATGGACGAGATCGAAAAACTGGTCGGGCTCATTACCCGGCGCGCACCACTTGTTGCGGAAAATTTCCGCAAGAAGATGCAGGAGCGCATGAGCGAAATTTTAGCGGGCGTCGAGTACGACGAGGCGCGGCTTTTGACGGAAGTCGCCGTCTTTGCGGATAAATCGAACATCGACGAAGAGCTGACGCGTCTCGGCTCGCATATCGCGCAGTTCCGCGCCATCTGTTCGGAAGAGCGCGTCGGAAGAAAGCTGGATTTTTTGGTACAGGAATTTAACCGCGAGGCGAATACGATCTGTTCCAAGAGCAACGACCTTGCCGTGACCAATGCGGGGCTCGCTTTGAAAAACGAGATCGAAAAGGTCCGCGAGCAAGTCCAAAACGTCGAGTAGCCCCTTGTTTTTTTGCAGAGCGGTAAAGAACAAAGAAAAATTCAATGGAAGAAAATTATTGGAAGATAGAGGTAATGCAATGATCAACGAACCTGTAGTGGATAAATTAGTGGAAAAACTCGGAACGCCCGGCAATCCCGCGTCGCGGTATGCGCTGTGCGTGGTAGTGGCAAAGCGTGCGCGCCAGATAATCGATCAGGAGCAGAGTCAAGGCATCACGCAGCTTCCCGGCGACGTGAAGGAGATCGCGCTGGCTTGCCAGGAGATCATTTCCGGAAAGCTGACGATGGTCAAAGATTAAAGAGAGCGTACAAGAGAATATCCGCAAAATTGTGTTTTTTTGCGGCGTTTTTGAATGCAAACCGTTTGCTCCGAATTTTGTCGGGGCATTCTGTTTTTTAAGGAAAGCTCGCGGCGCGCGCAAATGCGGAATTCTATGCAGGGCAAACTTTTCGGTTGATTTCGGCCACTGCGGAGGACGGAATCTTTTGCCGCGGCGGTAAAATTTGAAAATCGAAGGACAAAGGAAACAGGAAACGGGATATGGTCGCAGAAGTGATCGTCGACATCGTCCACAGCGAGGTGGATAAAATATTTGAATATACTGCGATCGAAGGCGTCAAGGCAGGCTGCCGCGTAAAAGTTCCGTTTGGCGGGCGGCTGGTGGACGGGTACGTGATGCGTTTAAAAGAGCAGAGCGAGTTCGATGTGTCCAAGCTCAAGAGCATCGATTCCGTCGTGGACGAGGCGCTGACGGAAGAGTGCCTCTCTTTGGTCGGCGCGATCGCGGCGCGGTATCATTGTCCGAAAGCACTCGTTCTGCGCTTGTTTCTGCCGAGCGAGATGCGCAAGGGCGCCGTGCGCGAACTGTATAAAAAAATAGCGGTACTTGTGCAGCCCGACGCGCAGGTTCCGCCGCGGGCAAAGGCACAGGCGGCGGCTCTGTCCTATATGCAAAAAGAGCGGAGAGCGCCTTTTACAGATCTTTGCGACGCCTTTGGCAGAGGTGCCGTGACGGCGCTTGTCGAGCGCGGCATTTTCTCAATCGAAAAGGAGCGCGTACAGCGCAAACCGTACCGTTCGGTCGAAGGCAAAGAACAGGAGCGCATTCTGACGCCGGCGCAGAGCGAGGCGGTGGAAGGGATCCTTCGCTCGGAAAAGACGGTGCAGCTTCTGCACGGGGTGACGGGCAGCGGCAAGACGGAGATCTATTTAACGCTGATCGCAAAGACACTGCAAGAGGGTAAGAGCGCGATTTTTCTGGTGCCGGAAATTTCCCTGACGCCGCAGATGTTTTCGCAGCTGCGCGCGAGATTCGGGGGCGCGGCGGCGATCTTGCACAGCGGACTTTCTGCGGGAGAGAAGTTTGACGAATGGTGGCGGCTGCGGACAGGCGAGGCAAAAATTGCCGTCGGTGCGCGCAGCGCGGTGTTTGCGCCCCTTCAAAATATCGGCGTCATCATCATGGACGAGGAACACGACGGCAGCTATGTGAGCGAAACGAATCCGCGCTATAACGCGGCGGAGATCGCCGCGCTTCGGGCGGAGTATAACGGCTGCAAATTGGTGCTTGGCAGCGCCACGCCGTCGGTAGAGACGTATTTGAAGGCGGAACAAGGGGAATATAATTTGTTAAAGCTGCCGCAGCGCATCAATCAAAAACCCTTGCCGGAAGTTTTGATTGCGGATATGCGAAGAGAAGTGCGGCGCGGAAACAACAGTCCGTTTTCCGCGGTGCTTCGCGACGAGCTGGAGGATTGCCTTGCGAAGGGCAATCAGGCGATCTTGTTTTTGAACCGCAGGGGGTTTGCGCAGAGCGTGGTCTGCCGCGAATGCGGCGCGGTCGTCAAATGTGAAAACTGCGACGTATCGCTGACCTATCACAGCGAAGAAAATTGCTTAAAATGTCATTATTGCGGAGCAAGTTATCGGATGCTCAGCGCCTGTCCTTCCTGCGGCAGCGTCCTTTTGAGCTATACCGGCACGGGCACGCAGAAAGTGGTGGGCGAATTGAAAAAACTCTTTCCCGCCGCCCGGATCTTGCGGATGGACGTGGATACGACGAGCGGGAAAGAGGGGCATTTCAAAATTTTGCAGCAATTTTCGCGGCACGAGGCGGATATTTTGGTCGGCACGCAGATGATCGCGAAGGGGCACGATTTCCCTTCCGTTACCCTTGTGGGGATCTTGGACGGGGATATGAGCCTGCATTTTTCCGATTACAGGAGCGGCGAGCGGACGTATCAGCTCATCACGCAGGTAGCGGGCAGGAGCGGCCGCGCACAGGAGAAGGGAAAGGTCGTTTTGCAGACGTACGATCCGAACAACTACATTCTTCGCTTTGCGATCAATTACGATTACGCAGGGTTTTTCAAGCATGAGATCGCCCTTCGCAAAGCGACGGCGTTTCCGCCCTTTGCAAAAATCGTCCGCGTCATGGTAACGGGCGAAGACGAGCAAAAATCCATCGAAACGTTAAAACAGGTGTACTTTTCGTTAAAAGAGCTCTTTGACGCGCATACGGAAAAGTTTTTGTTTTTCAATAAAATGAAGTCGCCCGTGAAGCGGATCCAGAATAAATTTCGCTATCAGGTTTTGATGCGGCTTGCGGACGAGAGTTTACTGCCGCAAATTTACGAGCGTTCGCTTTTTTATAAGACGCGCGACGTGCTCGTATACGTAGAGGAAAATCCGGCAAATTTGGGATAAAAAGCAGGTGCAATGATCGTTGCAGTACGTGCAACAAATACAAAGCAGCGGTGATACAAAGATAAAAAACAGGTGCAATGATCGTTGCAGGTATGGATAAGAAATACAAAACAACGAAGATAAGAAAGGAAGAGGTAGATCTATGGCGATACGGAATGTTGTGCAGGTCGGGGACGACGTGTTGCGGAAAAAATGTTTTGAAGTTACGGTATTCGATGAAAAGCTGGCGGCGCTTTTGGACGATTTGCGCGATACCGTGCGCAAGGAAGAGGGCGCGGGCCTCGCGGCGCCGCAGGTCGGGATTTTGCGCCGCGTGGCGGTCGTCGACGTAGAAGAGGGATTTTTTGAATTTGTCAATCCCGTCATCGTGGAGGCCAAGGGCGAGCAGACAGGGTATGAAGGCTGTCTGTCCGTGCGCGGCAAACGCGGCGTCGTTACGCGCCCGAACGTTGTAAAGGTGGAATATTTCGACCGCAGCGGCAAAAAGAAAAAATTGACCGCGAAGGGCTTTTTTGCCCGCGCGATCTGCCATGAGTTCGATCATCTCGACGGGATATTGTATACCGACCGCGCCGAAAGAGTGGAACGGGTGAAGGAATAAAAATTAGTTTTTCGCCGCCTCTTTTAGACGGACGCCTTAACGAACGAAGGCGCTCTCTTTTTCGCCGGAATTGCAGCGAAAGACGAGATGAAAAGCGAAAAACGAGAGTAAAAGAGCAAGAAAAAAAGCGCGAACATAAGAATAAAAAAGGGCAAAGAAAAAAGCGCGAACAAAGGATAGAAAAGAGCAAATCGAAAAGGACGGAGAGAGCGAATGAGAGTTGTCTTTGCGGGATCGCACACGCTTTCCTGCTTGCCGCTGAAAGCGATCGAAAAAGCAGGGTTTGAAATTGCGGCAGTCATTACCCAACCGGACAAGCCGGTGGGCAGGCGCGCCGTATTGACGCCGAATCCGGTCAAGGTCTGCGCGCAAGAGGCGGGCCTGCCCGCCTTTACCTATGAAAAGATCCGCGATCACGTGCAGGAGCTTGCACTGTTGCAGGCCGATTGTATGGTCACCTGCGCATACGGGCAGATTTTAAGCGAAGGGGTGCTCGATTCTTTCCCCAAAGGGGTCTACAATATCCATACGTCGCTCTTGCCGCGCTGGCGGGGCGCATCTCCCATTCAGCACGCGATTTTGGCGGGCGATGCGGAGACGGGCGTAACCGTCATGCGTACGGAAGCGGGGCTGGATACGGGCGATATTCTCTTGCAGGAGCGCGTCGGGATCGGCGCGGAAGAAAATGCCGCGCAGCTGTCCCAAAAGTTGTTTGAAAAGGGCGCGGAAATGATCGTGCGCGCCCTTTCCTTGGTGGAACAGGGCAAGGCAAGTTTTCAAAAACAGAGCGAAGAAGGCGTTACGCTCTGCAAAAAGATCAAAAAGGCGGACTGCGTATTGGACTTTTCACGCCCGGCGAAAGAACTTTGCGATCTGGTTCGGGCGATGTGTCCCGAGCCGCTCGCGTTCACGCGCCTCAACGGAAAACTGATCAACGTCTACGCCGCCTATGCAAGCGAAGAGATTATGGACGGAAAAGTCGGCGAGGTCGTGAAAATTGTAACGAAAGAGCCGAAGACGGACAAAGACAGCCGCGCGGGGATTTTTGTCAAGACAGGGAGGGGGCTTTTGTGCATCACGCTCTTACAGCCGGAGGGCGGTAAGGTGATGAAGGCCGCGGATTTTGCCAACGGCAGAAAGGCGGCGGTAGGCGATATGTTCGGAGAAACGGTATGACGAATCCGATTTACGACGCGTATGCGATCTTGCAGAAAGTATACGGTGGCGGAGCTTTTTTAAAACAGGCGATCAGCGATACGCCCATTGAGGAAGCGGAGCGCGCGCGTACGGTCAAAATCTGTTACGGCGTGTTGGAAAACGATCTGTATCTGGACACGTGCATCCGTGCGTTTGCGCCGAAAAATCCAAAACTTCCCGTCAGGATCTTATTGAAAATCGCGCTGTATATGCTGCTCTTTTTAAAAAAGCAGCGGTATATGGTGACGGACAATACGGTGGCGCTCGCAAAAAAGCTAGGAAAGGGCGGCGCGGCAGGATTTCTCAACGCGTTTTTGCGGAATTTTGACGAACAAAAAGTGGCGCTTCCGAAGGAGCGGATCGCGCAGCTTTCGGTGCGCTATTCTTATCCCGAGTTTGCCGTGCGGAGGATCGACAAAACGTACCCGGAGAGGACGGAGGAGATTTTAAAGCCCGTTTCGCCGCGCACGTTTGTGCGTTTTTGTAGCAATGAAACGGCAAAAAGATATACAGGCGGCGCAAATGCGGCGCATACGCCCTTTGAAAATTTGTACGCGTTTTCTTCTTTTCGGAGAGACGCCGGATATGATTTGGGCGAATATACGTTTCAGTCGGTGGGATCCGTTGCGATCTGTCAAGCGGTGGAGGCTTGCGAAAGACTTTTGGACGCCTGTGCGGCGCCGGGCGGAAAGAGCGTTCTTCTTGCCGAGAAGTGCGGCGAGGTAACGTCGTTTGAACTGCATCCGCACCGCGCGCAACTGATCAAAGAGTATGCCGCAAGGATGCATGCGGATAATATCAAAGTCGTATGTCGGGATTCTTCGGTTTTCGATGCGCAGTACGCCGAAGCGTTCGACGCGGTTTTGGCGGACGTTCCCTGTTCGGGGTTCGGCGTCGTCAACGACAATCCGGACATCAAATTTTTCCGCAAAGAGGAAGACTTGCAAGAGATCGAACAGATGCAGCTGTCCATCTTAAAAACTTGTTCCGACTATGTGAAAAAAGGGGGCGCGCTCTACTATTCGACCTGTTCGATTTTCGAAGAGGAAAACGATGGCGTCGTGGCAAAATTTTTGCGCGAATGCGGCGATTTTACAGCGGAAAAAACGGAAAGTCCTTTGGCGCATCAACCGGCGAAATACGGGATTCAGTTTTTGCCGAATTTGTCGATGGGAGCGGGATTTTATATCGCAAAACTGCGGAAAAACGGATAAGTCGTCCGGCGCCTTTTAAAGGAAAACGGGCGCACGGGCGATTTGAGAAGAGGGAAAGAAAAATCCGCAGATACGGACGAAGTCGGAAAGGTCGGCAGCGGTTTTGAAACAGGAAAAAGCAGTGGCGGTTTTAAACGAGGAAAAAAATCCGTGGTGGTTTTAAAACAGGGCAAAAAAACGGAGGAAAGGCGAAAGCGGAAATGAAAGAGATCTTACAGGATTTATCCTTTGCGCAGCTGCAAGAGCTGATGCTTTCGATGGGAGAGCAAAAATTTCGTGCGGTGCAGCTGTACCGCGGGCTTTTGCGCGGCGCGCGCATATCCGAGCTGTCGGATATTTCCAAAAGTCTGAAAGAGCGCCTGCTTGATCGGTTTGAGGACGAACCGGTCAAGGTGCGCGAAGTTTTCACCTCGTCGGACGGGACGGAAAAATATTTGTTTGAGCTTTCGGACGGAAATCTGATCGAGGGTGTTTTGATGTCCTATAAATACGGAAAAACGCAGTGTGTTTCTACACAGGTGGGATGCCGCATGAATTGCGCGTTTTGTGCTTCGGGGCTGAACGGGCTGATCCGAAATCTCACTTCGGGCGAGATTTTATCCCAGATTTTAGTCATCAACGCGCGGCATGGCGGAACGATAGAAAAGCGGGCAGTGACCAACGTCGTCTTGATGGGAAGCGGTGAGCCGCTCGATAACTATGAAAACACTGTGCAGTTTTTAAAAAACGTGACGGCGGAGGGCGGTATCTGCATCAGCGCACGCAATATCAGCTTATCCACTTGCGGGATCGTGCCGAAGATGTACGATTTGGCAGAAGAAGGAATTCCTTTGAATCTCACCGTTTCTCTGCACGCGGCGGACGATGCAGCTCGGGCGCGGATCATGCCGGTTGCCAAAGCCTATTCCATAGCGGAAATTTTAAAGGCGTGTGAAAATTATTTTGACAAGACGGGGCGGCGGTATATTTTCGAATATTCCCTCATCGAGGGGGAAAACACGGGCAAGGAGCAAGCGGATAAACTTATATCCCTTTTGAAAGGCAGACCTTGCCACGTCAATCTGATCCGTTTAAACGCCGTAAAAGAGAAAAAACTTCGCGGAATATCCGAAAAGGAAGCGTATCGTTTTCTCGGGATGCTGGAAAAAGGCGGGCTTTCCGCAACGCTTCGGCGGCAGATCGGAGCGGATATCGGCGGTGCCTGCGGTCAGCTTCGGGCGGGGTATTTAGCGCAGACGCAGGGACAAGAGAAAGAAAAAGAAGCGAATCCGCAGGGGCAATGATGCGAAAAAGCGCGGCGATCGCGAAAAAAAGAGAAAACAGCGCTTTCGCAAATGCGCTTGATGGAATTTATGGAAAAGGCAAACAGAAATCAAACAGCGGATAAGACGCACAGAGCGGAGTGTCCGCATACCGTTCGGGACGGGAGGAAAGACAAAAATGGAAAGAGATATTAAAATAGCGCCTTCGATTTTATCGGCAGATTTTGCTGCAATGGGCGCGGCGGTGAGAAAGCTGGAAGAGTGCGGAGCGGATCTGATACACTGCGACGTAATGGACGGGTCATTCGTACAGCGGATCACGTTTGGATCGCAGATGGTGGAGGCAATCAAAAAGCATACTTCTCTTCCTCTCGACGTACATTTGATGTGTGTGCAGCCGGAAAACAAGTTGGAAGATTTTGTGAAGGCGGGGGCCGATATATTGACCGTCCACGTGGAAGCGTGCGGCGAAAAACTGCCGGGCGTTTTGAAAAAAATCAAAGATTACGGGGTGCGCTGTTGCGTATCCGTCAGTCCCGACACGCCGATCGAATCGGTGTTGGGAAGTCTGGAAATGGTGGATATGTTGCTAATTATGAGCGTGTATCCCGGGCTTGGCGGGCAAAAGTTCTTGGAGCGGGTGCTTCCGAAAGCGGAAACGGCGCGGAAATTTTTTGATTCTCACGGATTAAATACGGATATCGAGATCGACGGCGGCATCAACGAAGAGAACATCGCAAGGGCGGTAAATGCCGGTGTGAACGTGATCGTAGCCGGCAATACGATTTTTAAAGCGCCGGATATGGCAAAAACGATCGCGGATTTGAAAAAGGCGGGGATGTCTCGGTGAAAGGAATCATACTTTTAAACGGAGAGCCGTATCGTGGAGAGATCGATGCGGATAATTCGTTCGTTATCTACTGTGACGGCGCTTTGCGCTGGGCAAAGGGAAAAATAAAGATCGACCTGTGCGCGGGCGATTTTGATTCGTTGGGCTTTGTACCGGAAAACGCGGCGAAGTATCCGAGCGAAAAGAACGAAACGGACGGCGAAATCGCGCTTTCGCTCCTTTTGGAAAGGGGCATACGCCGCATCGAACTGTACGGCGGCGGAGGCGGACGAGAAGATCACTTTTTTGGAAATCTTCAGCTTCTGTATGCAGGGTTTCAAAGAGGTGCCAAAATGTTAATGCGCACAAATTATACAGATATAACCTGCGTTTCGGGCGAAGCGGTTTGGCAGGGAAAGAGCGGTACGACCATATCGCTCGCACCGGTGGGGCTTCGCGCGCATATAATGGAGAGTGAAGGGCTGAAGTATCCTCTGAAAGATTTAACGCTGAAAGCGGGAAGTTGTCGGGGGATCAGCAACGTCGTGTGCGCCGATCGGGCGCGGATCGTATGCGACGAAGGCGCGCTCTTCGCATTTGAAGTGCGGGAGGAAGGAAAATGGTAAAAATCATTTGTGTAAAACCGCCGCGCCCCGTGCGCTCGGTTTTGCGGAAATTGTGCCGTGCGGGCCGCCGCTGAGGACCGTCGCTTTTACCGGCGGCGGCAAGCGCGGTAAAGAGCGGCCGAATTGATTTTACCGAAGATCGGGATGCAGTGCGCTGCATCGGATACGCTTGCTTTTTCTAATAAAAGGGCGCGGCATACACATATCTGTATGCCGCGCCCTTTTGTTTGCTAAAACATAGGGCGGCTGCAAACGGAAAGAAAAATATTGCCGGTTATTTTCGGTACTCGATTGACAACCCGAATGAACTGTGATATGATACAAAAAAATGCGGAAAATTTTTCCGTTT
>CASDTU010000040.1 GCA_949283775.1 uncultured Bacillota bacterium | reverse complement strand
CTCTTTCAGCCAAACGCTGAGACGGAAAATGCTGGAAGCGTATCGGCCCATCACGAGCGGATACAATTTCGCCGCCGTATCGAGACAATATGCGTCCGTCTTTTCCCTGTAAAAATCGGATTGCAGCGTTTTACACAGCCGAGAAACCGTCTCCTCTGCCCCCGCTCCGCGCTTTAAGATCGCTTGCACGGCTTTGATTTCATCCCGCAAAAATTTTTTAACGTCCCTGTTCCCTGCATAATACCGCTCCGCCTGCAAGAAATATTCCCGCAGAACTTTGCGATCTTTCTTCTCAATTTCTTTTAAAAATTTTTCCGTACAACGCAAGGTGTATTCCTTCGGAAAAGTCTCCTCTTCCCTTTTTCTATTTTTTAAGTTTAAATATTTATCTATGTCCGAAATATAATACATTACAAAATTATAGTATAATAATTTTTTTACTGATACTATGTTACAACAAAATTTCAGGAAAAGCAAATCTGCGGGCAATCAAATTGCCCGCAGATTGATTTTTTTCGTTTAAATTCGCCGATTTTTCTGCCGTTTATCTCTTTTTCCGATTGACATAACTCGTATGCAGGATCTCGTGCGCCTTGTGCGAACCCGGCTTTTCAAAGAATTCTTTATACAGTTCCTGGATCGCTTTATTCTCGTGGCTCTTGCGGATCTTCAACTTCTTGTCTTCGTCATACAGAGCCTTCGCGCGCTTGGAGCGGAGATCGACGTTTCTGCGCACGTATGCGCTCTGGATCGGCTGACCGCCGCCGTTTACGCAGCCGCCGGGGCAGCACATCACTTCCACAAACGTATAGTCGCATTCGCCCTTTTTGATCTTCTCGCAGAGCTGTTTCGCATTGGTAAGCCCCGAAGCGACCGCAACTTTTACTTTTAAACCGTTCAAATCGTATTCCGCTTCCTTGATGCCCTTCGTGCCGCGGACCTGCTTGAAATCGATATTGTCGAGCGGTTTGCCCGTGATCGTTTCCGCCGCCGTACGGAGCGCCGCTTCCATAACGCCGCCCGTCGCGCCGAAAATAACGCCGGCGCCCGTAAATTCGCCCAAAGGATTGTCAAACGTGCTGTCGGGAAGCTCATTGTAAATGATACCCGACGTTTTGATCATCTTGGCAAGCTCGCGCGTCGTCAAAACGGCGTCGATATCCGGATATCCGCTTGCATTTTCGTCGTCGCGCGTCTTTTCAAACTTTTTCGCCGTGCAGGGCATGACCCCTACGACGTAAATATTTTTCGGATCGATCCCCTCTTTCTGCGCCCAGTACGTCTTGACCGTTGCGCCGAACATCTGCATCGGCGATTTGCAGGAAGACAGATTCGGGATCAGTTCGGGATAATAGTATTCCACGTAACGGATCCAGCCGGGGGAGCAGCTCGTAAACATCGGAAGCGTTCCGCCGTTTTTGACGCGCTCGATCAGCTCGTTCGCCTCTTCCATGATCGTAAGATCCGCCGCAAAGTTTACGTCGAACACTTTATCAAAACCGAGCATCCGCATAGCCGTAAACATTTTTCCTTCCGTATTCGTTCCGATCGGATAGCCGAACTCTTCGCCGATCGCCGCACGCACCGCAGGAGCCGGAGCGACGACGACGATCTTTTCGGGATCGTTGATCGCATCGCGGACGTTGTCGATCTCCTCACGCTCGTGCAGAGCCCCCGTCGGGCAGACCGCTACGCACTGGCCGCACGCGACGCAGGCCGCGTCCGCAAGATCCGATTCAAACGCACAAGCGATATGGGTATTGAAACCGCGGCGGGCGGGAGCAATGACGGCAACTTCCTGCACCTTTTTGCAGACCGCTACGCATCTGCGGCAGAGAATACATTTTTCATTGTCGCGGACGAGATAGCTCGTGGAAGAATCGGGTTCGCACTCCGTCCGAGCGCCCTTGAACCGATTTTCATCGCAGCCGTATTCGTTGGAAAGTTTCTGCAATTCGCAGTTCGTGGAACGCACGCAGGAAAGGCATTCTTTCTTGTGATCGGAAAGCAAAAGTTCCAGCGTCGTCTTGCGGGATTTGCGCACCTTTTCGGTATTGGTGAAAACCTCCATTCCCTCGTTGACGGGATACACGCAAGCCGCGACAAGGCTTCTCGCGCCCTTGACTTCCACCACGCAGATACGGCAGGCGCCGATCTCGTTGATTTCTTTTAAATAGCAGAGGGTGGGAATATTGATACCGGCAATCTTTGCCGCTTCGAGAATGGTCGTTCCCTCTTTGACCTCTACCGGAATATTGTTTATCTTTAAATGTACCATCGTATTCTACCTCCCCCGTTACGCCTTGATGATCGCGCCGAACTTGCACTTTTCCATGCAGACGCCGCACTTGATGCACTTATTCGGATCGATCACATGCGGTTCTTTCACCGTGCCGGAAATTGCGCCGACCGGGCAGTTGCGCGCGCAGAGCGTACAGCCTTTGCACTTATCCGCAACGATCTGATACCGCAGAAGTTTCTTGCAGACGCCCGCGGGGCAGCGCTTGTCGCGAACGTGCGCTTCGTACTCGTCGCGGAAGTAATGCAGTGTGGAGAGAACGGGGTTGGGCGCCGTCTGTCCCAAGCCGCACAAGGAGTTTTCCTTGATGTAATAACAGAGCTCTTCCATCTTGTCGAGGTCTTCCATCGTCGCCGTGCCGTCCGTCACCTTGCAGAGCATTTCATACAGGCGCTTCGTGCCGATACGGCAGGCCGTACATTTGCCGCAGCTCTCGTCGACCGTAAATTCGAGGAAGAATTTCGCGATATCGACCATACAGTTGTCTTCGTCCATGACGATGAGTCCGCCCGAACCCATCATGGAACCGATTTTGATGAGGTTGTCGTAATCGATCGGCGTATCGATCAGATGCGCGGGGATGCAGCCGCCGGAAGGTCCGCCCGTCTGCGCCGCTTTGAACTTTTTGCCGTTCGGGCAGCCGCCGCCGATATCGTAAATGATCTCGCGCATGGTCGTGCCCATCGGGATTTCCACGAGGCCCGTGTTGTGAATTTTGCCGCCGAGCGCGAACACCTTCGTGCCGCGGCTCTTTTCGGTGCCCATGGAAGCGAACCAATCCGCACCCTTCAAGATGATCTGCGGAACGTTTGCATACGTTTCCACGTTGTTGAGGATGGTCGGTTTGCCGAACAGGCCCTTGACCGCCGGGAACGGAGGACGGGGACGCGGTTCGCCGCGGTGCCCTTCGATGGAGGTCATGAGCGCCGTTTCCTCGCCGCACACGAACGCGCCCGCTCCCAAACGGATATCCAGATCAAAATTGAATCCGGAATTGAAAATATTTTTACCCAAAAGCCCGTATTCGCGCGCCTGTTTGATCGCGATCGTAAGGCGCTGTACCGCGATCGGATATTCCGCACGGACATAAATGTACCCCTGATCGGAACCGATCGCATACGCGGCGATCGCCATCGCTTCGATCACGGCGTGCGGATCGCCTTCCAGAATGGAGCGGTCCATGAACGCGCCCGGATCCCCTTCGTCCGCGTTGCAGCAGACGTATTTTTTCTTGCCGGGAGAGTTCTTTGCAAACTGCCACTTTCTGCCCGTCGGGAATCCCGCGCCGCCGCGGCCGCGCAGTCCGGATTTGGAGATCACGTCGATGACGTCCTGCGGCGTCATTTCGGTGAGCACCTTGCCGAGCGCTTCATACCCGTCGTAAGCGATGTACTCTTCGATCTTTTCGGGATTGATGACGCCGCAGTTGCGCAGCGCCACGCGGTGCTGTTTTTTATAGAAATTGGTATCGTTGAGCGCCTTGATGCTGCCGTCTTCGCCGACCGTTTCCTTGTACAGAAGGCGCGTTACGATCCTGCCTTTGATGATGTGTTCGTTGACGATCTCGTCGACGTCTTCCAGCTTGACCTGCGAATAAAAAGCGCCCTCGGGGTACACGATCATGATCGGGCCGTACGCGCAGAGGCCGAAACATCCCGTTTTTGTAACGTGAACTTCGTTTTCCAGCCCCTCTTTTTTGATCCGATCCACGAGCGCTTCATAAATTTTCATGGAATTTCCGGAAGTACAACCCGTACCGCCGCAAACAAGAATATGTGATCTGAACATCTCTTCGTTTCTCCTTTGCCCTTAGTTCTCGCCGATCAGAAACTCTTTGCACACGTTTCCGTTTACGACGTGGTCGTTGATGACTTTGCGCGCTTTTTCCGCCGTCATTAAGACGTATGTATACTTCTGACCGTCCTTGAACACTTCCACGATCGGCTCCATGCGGCACATTCCGATACATCCCGTCTGCGAAATGCTCACGTTGTGCAGCTGCCGTTTGTCCGCTTCGTCCAAGAGCGCATCCAAAACGGGGCGCGCGCCTGCGGCGATCCCGCACGTCGCCATCCCCACTTTAATCACCGTTTCATCCGAACCCGCCACGCTGCGGTTATCTGTCTGCGATTTCATCTTTTCGCGCAGTGCCCGAAGTTCTTCTAAACTCTTCATAATCCACCTCCGTATAGACTGACTAAATTTTCCTCGATATATTCCCGCAGAAAGTTTCTGATTGCGGGTTCATTCAGAGCAGCGGTATCGCCGAGAATTTCTTTCAATTCCGCCGTATCGAGCTGACCGCTGCGCTCGCCGTTTTTGACCGAAAAACGGAAATCCACTTCCGGATGCATCGTGATCAGCTGCAACACCACGCCGCCGAAATCCCCCAGCGGCATCCGATCGACATGACTGATCCTGTATTCTGCCTGCACGCGCGTGCCCTTTCCCTTTTCCGATCGGATGGAAAAGCTGCCGCCGCTGCTCTCCGCAGAATATTTAAAGAGCGGAAGTCCCATTCCAACGCTGCGCGTCTTGCGCGTCGTCGTAAACGGATCGCAGACTTTTTTGACCATCTCCTCGTCCATGCCGCAGCCGTCGTCCGAAATGGCAATGACGAGCCTGTCCCGTTCAAAATCGACGTCCAGCGATATTTCGACATGCTTTGCCTGCGCCGAAACGGAATTTTCCGTTATATCCAGAATATGCAGTGCAAGTTCTCGCATCTCAGTTGTACTTTGCGAGAATGCCTTCTATTTCATCAGGCGTAACTTTGCCGTACACGTCGTCGTTGACGGTCATGACGGGCGCCAAACCGCAGCAGCCGATACAGCGCGTCGCATCCAGCGAAAATTTCAGATCGTCGGTGCACTGTCCGCCTTCGATTTTCAGCGTGTCGCAAAGTTTTTTATACACGTCGCCCGAACCCTTGACGTAGCACGCCGTTCCCAGGCATACGCCGATCTTATACTGTCCCTTCGGATACAGCGAAAACTGTGCATAGAACGTCGCAACGCCGTACACTTCCGCCAAAGATACGCCGAGCTCGTCCGCTATGATCTGTTGCACCGCTTCCGGAAGATAGCCGTAAATATCCTGCGCCTTTTGCAGCGCCGCTATCATCAAACCATTATCCCCACGCTTTTTTAAATCGCTCAAAGCCGCGCGGAGTTTCTCCTCCTGTTCCTTCGTACCGTTGAAAGGAACGTCGATTTTCTTAGCCAATGAAACCCACCTCCGACTGTTTCGGGATACCGTCAAACACTTACCCCGTATTCTAAAATATTCAATATGAATATTGTATCACAAAGTCCTTTATTTTTCAATAAATCTTAGGTGAAAAATTACCTTTTTTTCAAAAATCAGCCGACCTTTTTTCGCTCTTTCCGCCGCACGGTTTTCCGAATTTTTCATACACTTGACTTTTTCGCCTTTTTATGGTATTATATTCGGACAAATCGTTTTCAATAAATACATTCATAAAGGAGGCAGATAGTTTGATTCCTCTTGAACTGCGCGATCATATCCTGAAAAAATACTCCAAATATTCGCAGGATATCGCGGAACTTACCAAAGTGGCGAGCAAAAGCGATATCATCAACCCGAAACTGTATGAAGTGTACGACGTAAAACGAGGACTTCGCGATATCAACGGCAACGGCGTCGTTTGCGGACTGACCGAAATTTCCGAAATCATCGCCTTCGGCAAAGACAAGGACGGAAATAAGATTCCCGTAGACGGGCAGCTCTATTACCGGGGCATCAACATCCGCGATTTTGTAAAAGGCTCGCAGGGACGCCGCTTTGACTTTGAAGAAGCGACCTACCTCCTTTTGTTCGGTCATCTTCCGACCAAAGCGCAACTTCAGCGCTTTTGCGAGATCTTAGCGGATTTCCGCGTCCTTCCGCCTTCGTTCGTGCGCGATATTATCATGAAAGCGCCTTCACGCGACATGATGAATATGCTCGCTCGGTGTGTTTTGGCGCTCTATCCCTATGACCCGAAACCGGACGACACCTCCAAAAGAAACGTCCTGCGCCAATCTTTACAGCTTATCGCGCAATTTCCGCTCCTTTGCGTCTACTCGCAAAAGGCGCATTCCTATTACAACAGCGACGAATCCCTTTTT
Source organism: uncultured Bacillota bacterium (assembly GCA_949283775.1). GTDB lineage: Bacteria > Bacillota > Clostridia > Christensenellales > Borkfalkiaceae > Borkfalkia. Next base: position 11,079 of record CASDTU010000040.1, on the reverse strand, counting down.
ATCCATAAACCGCAAAAGGAGCTCTCCACTGCCGAAAATATCCTCTATATCCTGCGGCGGGACAGCAAGTATACGGAGCTGGAAGCGGAAGTACTCGATCTATGCCTCGTTTTGCACGCGGAACACGGCGGCGGCAACAACTCCACGTTTACGACCCACGTCGTCACCTCTTCCGGAACGGATACCTATTCCTCCGTCGCGGCGTCTCTCGGCTCACTCAAAGGACCCAAACACGGCGGCGCCAATATTAAAGTCTGCGAAATGTTCGACAATATCAAGGAGAACGTCCCCGACTTCGATAAGGGAAAACTCAAAGATTACGTTGCAAAGATCGTGGATAAAGAGGCGTTCGACCACTCGGGTCTGGTCTACGGAATGGGCCATGCCGTCTATTCCCTCTCCGACCCGCGCGCCGACATCCTGCGCTCGTTTGCGGAAAAACTTGCCGTCGAAAAACATATGGAAAAAGAATACGAAATGCGCAAATACGTTGCTACCGCGGCGGCAGAAGTCATTGCGGATAAGCGGCGCATCTATAAGGGCGTCGCTCCGAACGTCGACTTTTACTCCGGATTTGTCTACGATATGCTCGACCTTCCGCGCGAGCTGTATACCCCCTTCTTTGCCGTCGCGAGGATCTCGGGCTGGTCTGCCCACCGCATGGAAGAGATAACCAACGGCGGAAAGATCATTCGCCCCGGCTATCAGGCCGTCGCAAAGCGCAGGGAATACGTTCCCATCGACGAGCGCGTAGAAGAAGAATAATCTTTCGTTCGCATCGGGGGCAGCTCTTTTTGCAAACAAGATTTTTTCCGATCACAGTTTTTTGAGGAGATAGTTCTTTTTAAAAAACGGCTCTTTTGAGAAGATCGTTGTTTTTAAATCACGGTTTTTTAAGAAGCGGAGCTTCACTCTTATCCGCCGCAGTCTTTTCGGTTTGTTCCTTTTATTGCTCTTGCGGAAGAAAAGAGGGCTTACATACAGATACCTTCCCGATCAAAAACAGCGGACAATTCAACTTTTTAAAAAACCGCTGTCGGCGCGAAACAGTTTGCACCGACAGCGGTCTTCTTTATAAAACAATTTTATCGATTTTTTTACAGAAAGATTTTATTTAATTCCTTTACAAAAAAATTTTCCGAAACGTATTTTTCAAAGAAAAATCCGATTTTCCCGTTCTCTCGTCTTTTTTGCTCCCGCGTCCCAAAAAGCGCAAAGATCCCGACTATTTTTCCGCGTCGGAGTAAAAACGCATATGTGTAAAGCCGCATATTTTCCGTTTTTTGAAGTTTTAAAGGCATTTTTCGCCCGTCTGCACCCATACGCATATGTTCCGCCGCGCAGATTCAGCCCAAAAGCACGTCGATCAGCTTCCAGACGCCGATCAAAATGCCGATGCCTGCCAAGACGATCAGAGGACGCAAAATATAGCGGTAAAAAACCGCATTTTTTTGCTGTTTCTTTCCTGCAATTTTTCGGCAGCGCTGTGCGATTGCGGCGGAAATGCCGCGCGGCGCTCCGTAATAATCTTTTTCCGCACCATAGCCGTACTGTAAACTGTCCAGACAGGAAAGGAGATACTCCAAATCGGGAAAAGGATCGTACTTTTCGTCCTTTTTGCAATTTGCCTCGATAAAGATCTCCCAACTCGCCGCATGCGTCGGGTATTTTTGCAGCATGGCGTTCGCATACGCGCAGCCTTCTTCCAAAAGCCCCGCGTCCAGCAATCTCTTGCCTTCGCCGATCTGAGACAAAATTTCTCTGTTTCCCAGGCAAAGCTCTTCGAGCGCCTCATACGTCTGCCGCGTCTGCATATCGCAAAGATTTAAAACGTCTGCAAAATGGCGGCACTGTTTCAGATCCAGTGCAAAGCAGGCAAGCTCCGCTTCGTCTCTCGCGCCCGTTTCTGCCAAAAAGCGCAGGCGCTCCGCCGCAAAATTGTCTTCCGGAACTCCGCGCAACGCCTCTTCGACAGCATACCCTTTTCCTTCGGACAGCAGCGACTGCGCGTCCTCTATCTTTTTTCGGACGATCGCCGAATCTATATCCACTGCTTTCAGCGCGCCGTCCCTGCTAAGAATAAACGTCCTTTGCTTTTCCTTTATTTTCTGCCGAAACTCTTCCAGCGGCATCGACAAAGCTGAAATTTCCTCATCTTGGTCCGCGATAAAGAGCTGAAAACTCCCGCAATGCGGACAGACGTATCCGTTTTTTCTTTCTGTCAGCGGTGCACCGCAATTTTGGCATTTCATTTCCACAAGAGCCATCTTTTTTTCTCTCTCTTTTTACAAAATTGTAGCACATCGACCTTTGTCTGTCAATCCGTATTCCGTTTTTCCGACATTTCTCCCGCAAAAACAGCCCTTTCTGCCAAGCGGCGCAACCTTTGCAAAATCCGAACCCGGCCTTACTTCGCCTTTTGCCGCGCCGCAATTTTAAAAGGCGGAGGCAGGATTCGGCAAAAATCCAAATTCTCTCTCCAAAGACGGAGGCGACATAAGCGGGGAAAGCTCAGCGGAAATATCATAGATTTCTTTGAGTTCTTCCTGCGAAAAGCGCGGCGGCTTTTGTCCTGCAAGGAGCATTTTTTTTCGGATCGTATCGGCAAAGTCCGCCAAAACTGCCGCGGAAATGCCGAGTTTCTCCTTCACCTGCGCAAACAGCCGCTCCCGATTAAAACTTTCTTTTCCCGTAGGAACGGATACGTTCCTACGGATCGCCTGCATGGAAAAGCCCGTTTCCTTGACTGCCCTGCATACTCTCGCCGCATAATCCGGGACAAAAAAGGCGCGCGGACTTTTTGAAAAAAATACCGCATACCTTGCCGCATAATACAGCAAAACGGCCATATCCGCATCCTGTGCGCGCGCAGGATATTTTCTTTTTAAAAGCTCTGTCCCTTCCAAACAGGCAAAACGGCCGCAGCGGCGAAGTCCCATGCAAAACAAAGCCGAAGCAAAAAACAGATCTGCCGTCTCTCTGTCCCCTTTTCCGTCAGCCCCTTGCAGAAGAGAAATCGCCCTTTCAAAAACGCCGCCGTCCGGACCGTTTCCGCAAAATACGGCGTCCGTATACAGTTCCTGCAAGCACACGGCGCTCAGCGCCGTGTGCGCGAGAACTTTTTCCGCTTTCTGTCCCGCATTCGTATCCAAAACGGCAAAATCGATCTCGCGCAGCGGATAACCGCCCCACGCTCCCGTTTCCGGCATCGCCGTATCAAACAACCCATCCGCCGAAGGACTTTGCAGATACGCGAACGAATAACCGCCCCGAAGCGTACAGAAAAAACGCGCCGCCAACGCGCTCCTTTTTCCGACGGCGACCGCTCCGCGTATATCGTCCGGCATTGAAAAAAGCCCGGTAAAATCGTCGCGCTTTCCCAAAACGACGCTTACGGGCCGAAAACTCTGCAAACAAAAGCGCAATTTCTCCATGACGGAACAGTCGGTGTCCTCTTCCATCAACAGCAAAATTTTTGCATAGGGCAAACTCTGCCGAACACATTGTTCCAGCTCCTTCATCCCTCCAAACCGCACCTTCGTTTGCAAATCAAATTCTTTCAGTTTTTTTTCGATTTCATCCAAACCCATAAGAACTCCCCCGCTTGCTTTTTCCGCTTTTTCTTATGTGTCCGGTGTTTTCTGTTTCTCCGAGCCGCCCGCGCTTTTCCTTCGCTGAGCCGCCCGCGCTTTTTCCTTCGCTGAGCCGCCGCTCCGATTTTCCGCGCCTGCGCTCCGCTGCAAATCCGCCGATTTTCATGCGAGCGTTTTTGCCGATTCTGTCGGCACGTATTTACCTTTTTTTGTCCGAACGTTTTTGCCGATTTTGTCGGCACGTATTGTCGATTTTGTGGGCACGCATTTACCTTTTTTGTCCGGACGGACGCGCTTTCATCTTCCTTAAAAATCTTTTTTAGCTGCTTTCGCGCAGTCGCCGCTTCGCGCTGTCCCGCGCGACGGCCGATCAGCGCAAAAATTCACGCAACGCCGCGAGGAGGGCGTCGTTTTGCTCCTTGCTTCCCACCGTTATGCGGCAGAACTGCGAAATGCGCGGACGGTCGAAATGCCGCACCAAAACGCCGCGCTCGCGAAGCTGACGGTACACCTCCGCGCCGGATAAGTTCTTGTGCCGCGCAAAGACGAAGTTCGACGAGGAAGGCAAGACCGTAAACCCGATATTTTCCAGCTCTTTTGAAAGGCGCTCCCGCTCTTTGACGACGAGCGCGTTCCTATTTGCATAATAGTCCTGATCGCCGATCGCCGCCGCACAGACCGCCTGGCACACCCGATCGACGGGGTAGGAATTAAAACAGTCCTTGCAGCATTTCAGCCCGTTTATCAAAGAAACCGCGCCGATCGCATAGCCGCAGCGCATTCCGGCCAGGGAATACCCCTTGGAAAAGGTCTTTACGATCAGAAGATTGTCATAGTTTTTGATCAGAGCGGCCGCGCTCTGCCCGAAAAAGGGCATATACGCTTCGTCGATGATCACGATCCGATCCCGATTTTTTTGAACGAACTCCTCGACCTTGTTGAGCGGGATCCCGATCCCTGTCGGCGCGTTCGGATTCGCTAAGATCACGCCCTGCGCCCGCGCCGCGCTCAGCGCATCCAGATCCATCGTGAAATCTTCTTTCAGCGGCACGATCACGCTCGGAATATTAAAAAATTCGCAAAAAACGGGATAAAAACTGTATGTAACGTCCGCAAAAGCCGCACCCTCGCCGTCAGGATCGAAAAAAGCGGGAAAACACAGCGCCAAGATCTCATCGCTTCCGTTTCCGCAAAAGACATTCTCTCTTTCCACATTTTCCGCCTGCGCGATCGCCCTGCATAAAACATCGGAATCCGGCGACGGATACAGCTTTAAATCGGCAAACTGCAACGCGCGGTACGCCTGCAACGCCTTTTCGGAAGGCGGATAGGGATTTTCATTGGTGTTCAGTTTGACATATTTCCTGTCGTTTCGCTGTTCCCCTGCCGTATACGGCGTGATTGCGCGCGCCTTTTTGCTCAAATAATTTTTCATTGCGATACCCTCTTTCGTATGCTTTTATGATAATATTTTTTCTGTAAAATGTCAACGGATTGTCATCCGTTCCGGCCGCTGCGACAAAAACAGACAAATTTTTCTAGCGAACTCCTTCTTTTCGCACCTTCCCTTTGCTGAACGGCGGGAAAATTGTCTTGAAAAGCGGCGGCAAATGCTGCAAACGCAGTTTCAAAAGGCTTCCGTCAGCCCGATTGCGCAAAAAAGCAGGCGGCGGCGCAATTTTGCGCCGCCGCCTGCTTTTTATCCTGTTTCCGATCAATCGTTTTACCGATCCTGCAAAACAAAATTTTTGGATACTAATATCCGGAACAAAATCGGCTGCATAATAATCCTTTTACACAAATTTTCCGCCTTTTTCTTTCCCCCTTTCTCGGGCGAAATCAGCTTTTCCCCATCTTTTGAACAGAATCAAAAAAACCTACCCTCTGCGGCTTCGGGCGGAATCAATTTTTCCCCATCTTTTGAGCCACGGACAAAATCAGCCTTTTCCTTGTCGGCACATTTTTTTCAGCGCTTCAAACACGCCGTGCGCAGAGCAAGATTTTGCTTCGATCCAGTGCTCCGCTTCGGAAATATCCCACAAATAGTGCGCGTCCGAATCGGTGATTCTCGGCAGCGCGACGCCCGAGTCGAGCGTACTTTCGATCAGCTCAAAGCCGAGCGTATAGTCAAACGCGCCCAACACGCCTACGAGGCCGTTCGCCTGCTTGTCGATATGCGCAGGGACGGGGATCCCGTCAAAGCCTTTGACGAGCGAGGCAACCTCTTCCACCGAAATACCCGAGCTTACGATCAGCAGATTTTCTTCCTCCCCGATCGGCTCGTCCCGTTCGTTTAAAATCCGCTGGCGCCCGAAAATTTCGGGTTTGTTCTTGATTTTTAATCTGCGGCCGTCGATATACCGTTCCAGCCGTTGCAGATCTTCATACTTTTCAAACAAACAGAGAATGTGAATATCTTCGCTCGTTGTAAGCTCCATCGCCGGCAGTACGACAAGACCGTTCTCTTTGCCGACTGCCATAGCCGCCGGACAGTTTTTTCCCGTGTTGTGATCGGAAAGCGCTATGACGTGCAAGCCTTTGATGAGCGCCATGTTCACGATATTGTTGGGCGTGTTCTCATCGTCTCCGCACGGACTGAGGCAGGAATGGATATGAAAGTCATAATATAGTTTCATGGGCTCCTCCCTCTCTCTTCATCCCCCGCAGCTGCTCTTTCGGTCGGCAACGCCGTTTCGCGGCAAACGGCCTTTTCCCGATTCTTTTAGCCGAACGTTTTTTGCAAAAAGCCGTCCCGCCCTCTGCTCTATACGCCGCAGATCCTGCAAACCGTTTTTGCCGTTTCGTAGACGTTTGCGTTCGCGCCCAAGATCCAGATACCGGCGGTCTTCGCCCGTTCAAAGAGCTGCGCGTCCGGCTCTACCCCTTCGCAAAGGACGATGCAGGCACAGTCGATGAGCGTCGCGACCGCCGCGACGTTTACATTGTTCATCACCGTCAGCCAGCAGCACGCATCCGTCGCACGCGAAATGATATTGCTCAAAAAATCGCCGCAGTATCCGCTCTCAATTTCGCGCTCCTCTCCGCTCGTAAAGACCGCAAAGCCGCTTGCCTTTGCAAATTCCGAAACTTTCACTTTCTCTCCTCCAATTTGACGCAGTCCAAAATGCCGCCGCTCGTTACGACGTCCTCCGCATGGCAGCGGCAGGTCGGCGCACCGCAGGCGCCGCAATCGATCCCGGGAAGTTTTTTGAGATATTCTTCCACGAGCATCAGCTTCTGCATCGCCGCAAAGCGATCGGAATCCAACTGAAAAGAAGTGGACGGTTCCGGCGTCTTATCCCACAAGAAAAAACTCTCGTCCAAACCGTAACTTTCCATCGTTGCGGGCGGAATTTTCATCTTTTCCGCGATCTGCCGCATATGATTGCGCGCGATGAAGGGATTTTCCACATTCAAAACGCCGCCCACGCAGCCGCCCGGACAAATATTCAGCTCCACAAAATCCACGCCGTCCAGCTTGCCGTCGCTCATTTCCGTCAGAATCCCCAAAACGTTGCGCACGCCCGAGCAGTGAATATAGTTGCCGAGCCCCAGCGAATTGCTCTCGCCGCCCGAGGAGCCCCATCCAATCCCCTTATAGCCGCATTTGCCGAGTTTGCGCGGATTTTTGATCTTGTTCATTTTATCCACAAGGCGGAAATATACGTCGCTCTGCGAAAGAACGCCGGATATGTATTTTTCGTTGGACACTTCCTCTTTATGCAGAGAGTACACTTTCGCCGGGCAAGGCGAGATGAAGAATATCCCGATATCGTCCGCGGGAATACCCTTTTCGATCGCTTGTTTTTTGGCAAGCTTCGCCGCGATTTTGGCGGGCGCATATACATTGAGCATATGGTCCGCAAGTTCATGAAACCGCAACAAGATCAGTTCAGCCACCGCGGGGCACGCCGTACTGATGACAGGGCGCGGCAAATCGGACTTTTGCATCAGCTTTTTCGTGCAGTCCGTAACGAGTTCCGCCGCGAGTCCGACCTCGAACACTTCGTCGAACCCCAGCGCCAAAAGTCCCTCAATGACATAGTTCGGATCGTCCAGATTGTTGAATTGACCGAACAGCGACGGGGACGGAAGAGCTATCTTATACGCATAACTCTTTACGAGATCGAAGCTGTCGTACACCGGGCGCTTTGCGCCGCCCTTGCAGCTTCGAACGCACTCGCCGCAATTGATACATTTATCGTATAAAATTTTCGCCTTGCCGTTCTCGATGCGAATCGCCTCCGTAGGACAGCGCCGCATACAGGTAATGCACCCGATGCACTTATCGCTGTCCAGAACGACTGTTTTGAGTAATGCCATGATTTTCCCCTTTTTATTCAAAATCAATGCGTAAAAACACGGTCGTACCCACTCCCACCGCGCTTTCGATTCGCATCTCGTCACTGTACTTTTTCATGTTCGGAAGCCCCATTCCCGCTCCGAATCCTAAACTTCGGATATTTTCCGAAGCGGTCGAGTAACCGGCCTTCATCGCCAGATCGATATCGGCGATCCCCGGCCCCGTATCTTTGAGCGCTATGTCGATGTGATCGGGATAGATCTCCGCAACCGCCTTTCCGCCGTGCGCATGAATCACCATATTGATCTCTCCCTCATACATCGCGATGGCGACGCGGCGCACCGAAACGGGAGAGACGCCCATTTGCTTTAACGTGCGCTTTACGCTCTCGCTCGCATTCCCCGCAGACGCAAAATTTTCTCCGTCCACATCGTATTCCAACCGAATGCACTGCATACTCAGCCACCCAACCCGTTCGTGTACAGAATCCCGCAGGCGACAAACAGCCGCTTTTCCGTCGTCAGCAATACGATCCCCTTTTCCTTTGCCAGCTCGATCACGTTCTCTTCCGGCCGCTTTCCGCGCACAAAGACGATGCACAGCATATCCATCATCTCCGCCGTGCGGACGACCTGCGGATTCAACAGCCCCGTCAGCAGCACCGATTGGTCCTTTACATACGCTAAAACGTCGCTCATCATATCCGAACCGCACGCCGTATGAATCTCCGTATCCAGCCTGTCTTCCCCGCACAAAATTTCCGCATCCAGAAGTTTTACCACTTCACCGATTGTCATACATTTATCTCCCGATTGAATTTCAACACATATGTCTTTTTCTTCATATGCAAAGCGTCTGCCGAATTCATACGATATTTCATGACGATCGCATTCCGGCACATACAACTTTTCCCTTATGATACCATATCTTCCACCTTTTTTCAAGATTCTTTTGAATTTTTTAAAAAAATATCTGCAAATACTTTTTTATGCGTGTGCTCTCAATAAAAAAATGAGTCCGGTCCGACACCGCACTCATTGATAAGCTCTTAAACGGCAAATTTGATTTTTCAGTCTTTTTTTATAGCGCAAACGCTTTCGACCGAACGATTCGATCCTTTTCAAAATCTTCGGATTCTTAAAACCTGACGGCATGGAATAAGGCGGCGACTTTTCCTTACCCGATGCAAACCATGACGGCGCTGACAATATATCCTATCGCCATGCTGAGTCCGAACAAAACGAGAACTAAAAGCAGATTGCGCTTCCACTGCCGGGTGTTTTTGAACAGAATCACGAACCCGAGCCCCGCGTTTGCACAGAGCCCCGCGATACAGCCGCCGAACGACAGTCCGCCCAAAATATACGTCTGCGTTATGACGACGCTGCTCGCACAGTTGGGGATCAGGCCGATCGCCGCCGCGACCAGCGGCTGAAACCAATAACCGCTCTGCAACGTTTCGGAAAGAGTGTCCTCTCCCACCCAATACAAAAGCAGTCCGAACGCAATGTTGACGATCAGAATATAGACAAAGATCTCCAGCGAGTGCAGGAGCGGATGAACGAGATACCGCTTTATGCGGCTGTCGTGCTCATGATCCTGTCCGCAAGCCGTTCCGTGCACCTCTTCATCCTCTTCCAGATCACACAATTTTTCCCTGCGCAGCAATCCGTTTACCGCATATCCGACGGCAACGGCAAAAACAAATTTAATAGCAATGATGGGCATGACCGCGAAAGCGCGCGTTCCTTCCGACAATAAAATGATCAGCGCTTCATCGCTCGTCGCCAAAAAGACAGCCAGAACCGTACCCGTCCGGATCAGCTTTTTATCATACAGCTTTGCGGCCATGACCGAAAATCCGCACTGCGGTACGATCCCCGTCGCCGCACCGAGAAGAGGCGCGATCCCGCCGCGCAGCAAATTTTCCTGCCGCGTAATTTTCGTGCGATGCTCCAAAAATTCGATCACCGCATACATTAAAAATAAAAACGGAAATACTTTTAAGCTGTCTAAAAGCCCGTCCAAAAAAACTTCTGCCATGATTTTTCCATTATACCGCGCATTGCCGCTTTGCGCAACTCATTCCTGCATGAATTTTCCTTTTTTCTCGCGTTTACCGCTTTTTTATTGCCTGTTTTTTACCGTTTGATTCATTTTCCGAAACAAAACAATGTACCGAAACCTGAGCACACCGCAATTTTATCCGGCCCCGATTCTTGCCGCTGATCCGCTCGGACAAGCGGCCGCACCGCCCGTCGGACATTGCCGCACTGCCTCTCGTCGCTTTTCTACCCGCAACCGAGCTTGACTTGCCGCGGCCGCTTTTCAGTCTGCAACCGATCTTGCTTGCCGCGGCGAAAATCGTACCGCTTTTGTCCCTTTCCCCGTTTTTTTCTCTGCCGCTGCTAAAATTTTGATGCGTTCCGCATCTGTTTTTTACGAGAAACGCTCTCTTTTGCTGCCTGCGGTTATTTTTTTAATATAAAATTCCCCTCTTTTTTCGCCGCATCTAACTTTTTACGAGATGAATTGTCAAGTTAAGTGCAACAGTTGAAAAGATTTAGTTCGAATAAATCTTGCGGAGTATAGTAGTGCAAAACTTTTTTGGGCCTGGCGTTGATTAACGCCAGGTTCTTTTTTAATGTCGCAGGGCTCACTCGGGAAAGGTTTCTTCCCTTTGGATAAAATTCCCTAAGTAGTCCGTTTAAGTTTTCGTTCGTTCCTTTCTGCCATGCACAATACGGATCCGTAAAGTACATATCACAGTTTAAGGCTTTTTCTATATCTCTCCAACAGGCAAACTCACTGCCCCTGTCGCAGGTGATCGTCTTTACCGCTTCTTTGGGAAACCCGGAAAGCGCGGCTATGATCGCCTTCGCCATCGTCTCTCCCTTTCTGTCAGGGATTTTAATTGCAATATAATATCTCGTCTTCCTCTCCGCAAGCGTGGCAAAACATGTCTTGCTTTTCCCTTGTCCCGATACCACAGTGTCCGCTTCCCAATGTCCGAACTCTTTGCGGTTATACACGCTCTTATCCCGTTTCCTTATACTTTTTCCCGTTGTGAACCTTCCGCCGTTGCCCATGCGTTTACGGGTTTTCCCTTTTCTCCTCAGGTTTTTCAGGGTGGAACGCAAATATCTTTCGTCTATCCAGCGATAAATCGTCTTGAATGACGGC
>CASDTU010000039.1 GCA_949283775.1 uncultured Bacillota bacterium | reverse complement strand
GATATACGAAGCCGAGAACCTTCTGGTTTCTTGCGACGACCAGCGGAGTGCCGCCTTCGTTTGCGACTTTCTCCACGGCTTTTCTGCATTCATCGGGATACGCGCCGCCCAAAGATTTGACATAGGATTCGATTGCGTCTGCACTGCCTTTCCGAATATGCTCTTCGCCGATGTCGACGCCGCTCATACGGGTTTTCGCCGAAAATTCGATAAAGGTGGCTTTCATTTTTGCGATTTCCCTGCCGCGCAGCCCGAATTTGTTTTTTGCCAGCACGACGATGCTCCGTCCCTCAGCCGTTTCGTCTGCAATCGATGACAACTGTGCGGCTTCCGCAAGATCGCGTTCCGTGGTATCTCCCACAGGGATAAATTCGCTTGCCTGTCTGTTGCCGAGCGTGATCGTCCCCGTTTTATCCAGCAAAAGAATATCGACGTCTCCCGCCGCTTCGATCGCACGTCCGCTGGTCGCAAGTACGTTTGCCTTATTTAACCGCGCCATACCCGCAATACCGATCGAAGAAAGCAACGCGCCGATCGTCGTAGGCGCAAGACATACAAGCAATGCAACCATATTGGTCAGGCTTACAGGAGATCCCTGTCCCGCAAGGTCAACGGCAAATTGCGAAAACGGAAGCAAGGTCGCCGAAACTACAAGGAAAATGATCGTAAGCGTGATCAATAAAATCTGCAAAGCAATTTCGTTCGGAGTCTTTTTGCGGCTCGCACCTTCGACCATGGATATCATCTTATCGAGAAAGCTCTTTCCCGCTTCCGCCGTAACTTTAATGATCAGCCAATCGCTTGTTACCGTGGTGCCGCCGGTTACGGCGCTTCTGTCGCCACCGGACTCACGAATGACGGGGGCGGATTCGCCCGTGATCGCGCTTTCGTCCACGCTCGCGACCCCGACTATAACTTCCCCGTCCATAGGGATTTGTTCTCCCGCTTTGACAAGTACAATGTTCCCCGGTTTCAATTCATTGCTTTTCACCTCAACATATTCCGATTCCAAATTGGCAGTTTTCAGTTTACGCGCAATGACGTCTCTGCACGCTTTTTTCAGACTTTCCGCCTGCGCGCGCCCCCTGCCTTCCGCAATCGCTTCGGCAAAGTTTCCGAACAAAGACGTGAACCAAAAGATCAACGAAATGGCAAATATGTACCAACTTCCTCCGTCTTTGATCCCTCCGAGCGAAAGAAAAAACAGAATCGTTGTAAAGATCGCTCCGAGATAAACCACAAACATGACAGGATTTTTTACCTGTGTTTTCGGGTTTAATTTTACAAGCGACTGCAATGTAGCGTCCAAAACGATTTTTTTATTGATCATCTGCCCTTTTTGCAATTTCTCTTCATGCGAAAGGTTTGATTTGTTTTTTTTCATAAAAACCTCCTTAACCGACATACTCGGCAATCGGACCAAGCGCAAGCGCAGGGAAGAAACTCAGCGCGCCGATAATCAGAATCACCGCAATCAGCAAACCGATAAACATTGCGTTATTGGTAGCCAAAGTGCCGTCCGAATGCGGGACGATTTTCTTCTTACCGAGGCTGCCGGCAAGGCCGAGAGTCGCAAACATCGGAATAAAACGCACCAAAAGCATAATACTGCCGCCGACTACATTCGTCCAAGGCGTATTCGCGTTCATTCCCGCAAAAGCGGATCCGTTGTTGTTTGCCATAGAAGCGAACGCATACAAAATTTCAGAAAACCCGTGCGCGCCGCTGTTTGTCAGCCATTTTTCCGCGTGCGGAAGCATAACCATCGCCGCGGTCCCGATCAACAGGCATAAAACGGGCGTTAAAATAATGAGGCAAACCATTTTCATATCAAAACTGCCTATTTTTTTGCCGAGATATTCGGGAGTCCTGCCGACCATAAGTCCCGCGATGAACACGGTCAGAATAACAAAAGCGATCATTCCGTATAATCCGCAGCCTACCCCGCCGTATACGATCTCTCCCAACATCATCAAAAACATCGGGATCATTCCACCGATAGAAGTAAAACTGTCGTGCATTGCATTGACAGACCCGTTGGAAACACAAGTCGTTGCAACCGCTCACAAGGAAGAACCTCCGATACCGAAGCGAACCTCTTTTCCTTCCATATTGCCCATCGAAGCCACGCCTTCCATTGTAATTGCTCCCATATATTCGAATATCGTGCAAACGACCAATGTTGCTACAAAAATGATAGTCATCGCTTTTAAAAGGGTAATACCTTGATTTTTCTCTCGAATAATGCTTCCGTCCTGATTTCTACGAATAACTGCTTTCCCGAACGTAAAGCAAAGTCCGGCAGGAATCCATGTCAAGGACAAACATTCAATCAAGTTTGTAAACGGAGTAGGATTTTCAAACGGATAAGCAGAATTCACACCCCAGAAACCGCCGCCGTTCGTAAAGAGCTGTTTAATAATGATTTGGCTTGCCGCAGGTCCAAAATACAACTTGGATGCCGTTCCATCTAACGCAATGTAAGAAACAGACCCGCTTAAAGTCTGCGGTACGCCGTCTGCAATCAACAAGATGGCTCCGACAAAACTTACGGGCAACATAAACAGCGTAATTCTTGTGATATCCGCCCAGACATT
>CASDTU010000038.1 GCA_949283775.1 uncultured Bacillota bacterium | reverse complement strand
ATAAAAAGTTTTTCAAAGTCCCCGAATTTTTTTCGGGGACTTTCTTTATATCAATAACAACAGCCGCCATAAGGCGGCCGTTGGAGAAAATTTGCAGCTGACAAAATATTCGAGGGCGTGAGCCCGGCAGGTATTAAGCCCTTTTAGGGCTTGTGCAAGCCACCCGTTTTACGGGTGGTCTTGACTTTGTAAAATTTTTGAATCCGCCGAAAAAATGCCGGCGTGCGGTCATAGGATAAAAATTTGCGCCGCTCTTCATCTAAAATTCGTGCTACTTTCGATTCAAAATTCGCGCCGCTCTTTGTCTAAAATTCGCGCCGCTTTTTATTTAAAATTCGGAGCGGTCCGGCGGCGGAAAAGTATGCCGAGGAGCGAAAGGGAGCAAGAAAAATTTGGAATACAGAAAAATAGCCGATAGAAGGAAAAAGTCTTAAATTTTAATTGAAATAATCCGCGAAAAATGGTATAATAATGAAAAAATGAAAAGAAAAAATTCTGTACTATACGGAAGGGAGAAATAAGGTTGAATAATCTGGGAAGAGGCAGCGAGAGCGAGAACAAAAAAAAGAAAGATAAAATTTTGACGCGGGAGACGATGGGGATCGTACTGATCCTGTTTACCGCCTTAGCGCTTGTGATTTTGATAACGCGGGATATAATATTCGGCACGGTAGGCTTTGCGATCAGTTCGTTTTTGCTGGGGGCGTTCGGATATTGTTCGTATGCGGTGTTGGCGGCGCTCTTTTATAGCGGCGTCGTTTTGGTCACGGGCAAAAAAATGTCCGTCAGCAAAAAGACGGCGGGGCTGTGCGCGTTGCTCTTTCTGTTTTTCGTATGTCTCATTCATACGATCACGGCGGCGGTGGCAAAAATTCCGTACGGCGGTTACGGGGAATATTTGTCGGCGTGCTATACGGCGGGAGAGAACAGCTTTTTCCAGACGACGGGCGGCGGCGTACTGATCGGCCTGATCGTCTATCCCATTGTCAAATTGACGACCGCGATCGGCGGCTATATCATTTTTTCGCTTTTGATGGCGGGCATGGCATATTTTCTGTATGCTTCCAAAGCAGGGCAGAGCGGACGGTCGAAGGGTTCGCGCACGGCGCGCGGCAAGGCGGAAGATGCGACGGAGCGTGCCGTTTCGCTCGCGTCGGAAGACACTTCGGGCCTGTATAATTTAAATTATGCTTCGAATCCGTATGAGCCGAGGCAGCCGGAACAGGGCGCCGCGCAAAACTATGCGCCGCAGCCTGCCGCGAACGAGTCGCAGAAAGTGTTTGCACAAGATCCTTCCAAGCGGCTGTATGCGGTCGGCGATGATTTTTCCTTTAAGAGCAAGCGCGAAATGCGGCAGGAGTCCCGTAGGGAAGAGGAGGAACGCCGTGCGCAGCAGGCGCCGCAGGGTAGCCAGTCTTTGTCGGCGTATAATCAGAGCCGTCAGATTTTGTATCCGGACCGTCCGCCCGTTTCTTATTACGGAGGGGCGGATGCATCGAAGCAGGCCTACGGACGGCTGTCAGATTTTTCTTACGGAAGTCCGAAAAAAACGGAAGAGCTACCCAAAGATAGCGGATATACGAGCAATCGCATTTTTGACGAAAGTTCATATTTCAATAAACCGAACCGCGGAATTTCCAAAGAGCAGTATTCCGACAATTTCCGCGGTACGGCGCCCTCGTCGTTTACGGAAGGGCACGAACGGACGACGCCGCGCGCACAGAGCGCTGCACCGCAGAGCGCGCCTGCCGATACGGGCAATTCGATCACGTATTCCGGACTCTACAACGATGCGGCGGAAACCAACATATCTTATTCCGAGCGTCCCAAGAAAATTGTTACCGACACGACGAAATCTGTGGACGGACCTGTTTCGGGATGGGGCGAAGATAAAAATTACTATCGGAACGATGTTTCGAGCGGTTTTCAGACGGCGGCGAGTATGCCGCAGGGCGCAGACAGTGCGGGAGAGGAAAACGGAATTTCGCGCAGTGCTTTGCAAAATCCGATCGGAAGCGGCGCGCAGAGCCAACAAAATGCGAATTCTTCGGCAAATGCTACCGATTCAAAGCACAGCACTTCCATTGACATAAACGAAACGGCGCGCCGCGTCGGATTCGGCGGGATGGAAACGCATCGTTTTCAGGCGAACTCTTCTTCGGCGGAATCCGGGCTTTCTTCGCGCGGCAATTCATCCGAAGACAGGAGAGAGACAGCGGACGGAACAGCGGCGGAAAATTCTTTCGGGCAAGCCGCCTATACCCAGCAGAGCGGCAGACAGGGCGGATTTACCGAAGAGTGCCAAAGCGAAAGCCGGCAAGGGCATTTTGAAGAAAATACTCGTTTTGAAGAGAATACCCGTTCTGAATTTGCAAAGAGCGTTCCGGAAGAGAGCGCGGAGGACAGAATGCGCGGTTCGGAGAGCCGATCTCGCGATACAAGGAGCGGCCCGCTTTTTTCCTCTTCGGAGAAAGGAACGGAAAGAACTTCGGGACAGCGCAGGGAAACGGATGATTTTACATCGGCGGCGGATCTGTTTGACGAGGAGGAATCTCCTTCCGAGTCGATCGTTCCGGAGGCTTCGGAGCGTTTGATGCGCAGAAGCGAAAGCCGTATGCAAGATCGGAGGGACCTTGAAGAGGAAGCCACTCCCGACAGGGAGGAAATTTTCCCGAGCAGATCGCGTGGCCGCGGCGCGGAAGCGGGGAAGGAAGCCGCCGCACAGAGCGTTCAGCAGCCGAAGCCGAAGCATATTTATGCGCGGTATAACGCGCCGTCTTTGAGTTTGCTGAACGAGTATCCTTCCATGGGCGGGAGGGATTTGGAAGAAATCGAGCACAATAAGGAAACGATCGTAGAAACGCTGTCAAATCTGCGCATTCCTTCCGAAGTGGTAAAGGTGACGCAAGGACCTGCCGTCACGAGGTATGATATCGATATTCCCGGCAATATCCAGACTTCGCGCGTTTTGAGCTGCGACAAAGAACTTGCCATGCGGCTTCACGCAAAAGACGGCGTGAATATTCAGACTAACTATGAGAACGGGTCGATCAGTATTGAAGTGCCGAACAAGCAAAAAGATGTGGTCGGGCTGAAAGAGATTTTCCAATCGCAGAGTTTTGTGAATTCCAAGCCCGGTTCTTTGGTATTCGGTTTAGGGAAGGATATCGAGGGCAGAGCGATTTGCGGCGATATCACGAAGATGAAGCATCTTCTCGTCGCCGGATCTACCGGTTCGGGAAAAAGCGTGTGCCTGAACGCTTTGATCATCAGTCTTTTGTTTAAATACAGTCCGGAAGATCTTCGGTTTATTTTGGTAGACCCGAAACAAGTCGAGTTCAATATTTACGATAAATTGCCGCACCTGATGATCAACGAGATCATCTTTGAGCCGGCAAAAGTGGTGACGGTCCTTAACTGGGCGATCACGGAAATGGAAAGGCGGTACGCGCTTTTTAAGCAGAAGACGAAGAGCGGTACGCTCGTGCGCGAGATCGACGAATACAACGCACACTTGCTGCCGGATGAAGAAAAACTTCCGAAGATCGTCATGATCATCGATGAGTTGGCGGATCTGATGTCGGTTGCGAAGAAGGACATCGAAGACAGGATCCAGCGGCTTACGCAGAAGTCGCGCGCGGCGGGCATTCATTTAGTGCTGGCGACGCAGCGTCCTTCGGTCAACGTCATTACGGGTATCATCAAGACGAACTTGCCGACGCGAATTGCGTTCCGCGTGACGCAGGAAGTAGACTCTCGTACGATTTTGGACGAATCCGGTGCGGAAAAGCTGCTCGGCTACGGGGATATGCTGTACAAGACGGATACCATGACGTTCCCCAACCGCGTGCAGGGCGCGCTGGTAAAATCGGAGGAAGTGCAGAGCGTTGTCGAATATGTCAAAGAGCATAACGAGGCGTATTTTGACGACAGCATCGCCGATTATATCAACAACGAAAAGAGTGTCGGCGGAGGAGAGAGTTCAGACAACGACGACGGCGTGGAGGCGGTGTACATTGACGCATTGCGCTACGTCGTTTCAGTGGGACAGGCGTCCATTTCGATGATCCAGCGGCGCTGTTCGGTCGGATATCCGAAGGCAGGAAAGATCATCGAATGGATGGAAAATATGGGCTACATCTCCGCATTTGACGGGGCGAAAGCGCGAAAAGTCCTTTTGACGCCGGAAGAATTTGAGAGCAAATACGGCGATTACGGGGAATAAAATATGCTGGAAAATAAAAAATTCGGAATGATTTCCTTGGGCTGCGATAAAAACCGGGTGGACGCAGAGCGTCTGCTCGGCGAGATCCGCGCCAAGGGGTATACGATCACCGACGACATCGCGGAAGCGAATATTGTCATCGTCAATACCTGCGCGTTTTTAAATTCGGCGCGGAAAGAGGCGATCGACGCCGTTTTGGACTGCAACGAATATCGCTCCGAGAATCTGGAAAAAATAGTTGTAACGGGATGTCTGCCCGAAAAGTTTTCGGAGGAATTATTCCCCGCGCTATCGGAGGGCGACGTGTTTTTAGGCTGTAACGATGCGAGCGTTTTGCTGGATTCCATCGAGCGCTCGTACCGTGAGGGCAGGATCAACGCGGTGCACGGCGGGCAGGAAAGCGCGGGTGCGCGCGTTTTGACGACGCCGCTGCACTATGCCTATTTAAAAATTGCGGACGGATGCGACAATCGTTGCACCTATTGTCTGATCCCGAAAATCCGAGGGAAATACCGTTCGTACCCCATAAAGCAGCTCGTTTCGGAAGCGGAGTCGCTCGGCGATCTTTCGGAACTGATTTTGGTAGCGCAGGACACGACGCGGTACGGGAGCGATCTGTACGGCGAAAGGAAGCTGGTCGAACTCATACAAAAACTTTCGGCGTTGGAATCGGTTGAAAAGATCCGCCTTTTGTATTGTTATCCCGATGTGATCGACGATGCGCTGATCGAGGAGATCGCGCAGAACGAAAAAGTGATCAAATATCTGGACATACCGTTTCAGCACAGCGAAGACAGGGTGTTAAAGCGAATGAACCGCAGGGGAACGCGGGCGGAATATCTGGCGCTTTTGGAAAAACTCCGCCGAAAAATTCCGGGCATTGCGATCCGTTCCACGTTTATTGCCGGTTTTCCGGAGGAAACGGAAGAGGAGACGGAGCGCCTTGCGGACTTTTTGCGGGAAGCGCAGCTGACCAACTGCGGATTTTTTGCGTATTCTCGGGAACCGGAAACGCCCGCATTTCGGATGAAAGGGCAGATCCCGAGCCGTATCAAGGAGGCGCGGGTCAAAAAGCTGTACCAAGTGCAGGAAGAAATAGCAAAATCGTTTTTGCGCAAAAAGATCGGCACGAGTGTGGAAGTATTGTGCGACGGGATCGATTACGAGCGGAAGCGGTTTGTGGGGCGCGCGTATTGGAGCGCGCCGGAAATCGACGGCAAAGTGTATTTCAATGCGCCCGATGCGGAGCAGGGAAAAGTATATTCGGTAAAAATAAACGGTGCGGACAGTTATGACCTGTTCGGACAAACGGAGGATTTTGAATGAATTTACCAAATAAAATAACGCTGTCCAGAATCTTTCTGATACCCGTCTTTGCGGTTTTGTTTTTTCTCACCGTCATTCCCCAGAATTATTTTATTGCGGGGATCGTCTTTGTTGTGGCGGCGTGTACGGATTTTCTGGACGGGCACATTGCGCGCAGCCGCGGGCTTGTAACGAATTTAGGGAAATTTTTGGACCCGATCGCGGACAAAGTGCTCGTTTCCACGGCGCTGATCTTTTTGCTCGTGCGGCCGGAAACTCTCCTCGTTCTGTGGCAGGGCGATTGGGTTATGATTTACGCCGGCATTTGCGTGGCGATCATTCTGGCGCGCGAACTGATCGTGAGCGGTTTTCGCATGGTCGCCGCTTCGACGGGATTAGTGCTGGCGGCGGATAAAGTCGGAAAAGTAAAAACGACGTTTCAGGACATATCCATTGCAATGCTTTTGCTCGGAGCAGACTTTTTCGGCCTTGTAAAAGTCAGCGAAGTTTTGAACTGTATCGGAATCGTCGCGCTCGGGATCGCTACGGTGCTGACGATCTGGTCGGGCATATCGTATATCGTAAGAAACAGGCAGGTATTGAAAGAGTCGAAAAAATGAAGATCGCAAGCATTGTTGTGCGGGATAAAAATTCGCCTTTTTGCGGCAGGGAATTCGAAGATGCGGTTTTGCAGCTGCAAAGAAGCGGGTATCCGCCGGACAAACTTTATATAGTGGCGAGGGAAGACGAACACGAATTTGCACAGACGGTAGTGGAATGCAAAAACTTTTTTGATCTGACCTTTGTCTTTTCGGCCGAAAGTGAAGCGCAGACCGTTGCTTTTAAAGTCTGCGATTTGCTGAAAAAGCCGCAGACCGTCTTTACCGTATTGCCCTTGGAGAAAAAGAATTTCTTTTACATTCCGTTCGGAGAGCGCGGCAGACAGATCGTGATAAGCGACGTTTTGCCGTACTTGCAGGAGAACAGCCCGATGAATACGGCAAGTTCGGTTTTTCGGATGGTGGGCGTGCCGAAAGAGACGCTGGAAAAGGTTTTGAACGAGGCAAAACAGATCGGCGGCGGCGAATTTTCTTTTCAGGTTCTTGAAGAAAACGGGGATATTCGGGCAGAGATTTTGTATAGTAAGCAGACGGCAAAGACGTCGGTGGACGAAATCTTGCGCATTCTTGCGACGGGATGGAGCGACTTTATTTATTCGATCGACGATACGCCCTTGCAGCAGCGCGTTTTTGAAATGCTTCGGCTGCGCGGGATCCGATTGAGCGTGGCGGAATCATTTACGGGCGGCGGCGTTGCAAAGCGCATCATCGAAGTGCCGGGAGCGAGCGGCGTGCTTTTTGAAAGCATCGTCGCGTATTCGAACGAATCGAAAATGTGCCGTTTGGGCGTCAGCGGCGATACGCTGGTCAAATGCGGCGCGGTATCGGACGAAACGGCGTATGAAATGGCGGTGGGATTGCTATCGAGCGGAAACTGCGACGTCGCGCTCGCTACGACGGGCATTGCCGGCCCTAAATCGGACGATACGCAAAAACCCGTCGGGCTCAATTACATTGCCGCGGGAACGCGGGAGGCTGTCTATGTGTATAAATATCTTTTCGGCGGAAGCCGCGAAGAGATCACCGCGCGCGCGATCAATCAGGCGCTGTTTTTACTGTATCGGCAGATCAAATAGTCAAAGAGCAAAAAGGTCAAAGAGCGGTGATCGGATAAATTGAAAAACAGATCGGACGAACAAACAAGCGGTTTGTAGATTGAATCAACAGATCGGACGCACGAACAAAAGGTTACGGATTGAGCAAAGCGATCCGGTCTTTGGACGGGACGCGGAGCGTTGCCTTAGTCAGAGGGCTGGGCAAAATATGAAAAAAAAGAAAAACGGGAGAGTTTTTATGGATAACGAAAAGCTGAAAGCATTGGATCAGGTACTTGCGCAAATCGAAAAGCATTACGGAAAGGGTGCGATCATGAAACTCGGCGACGCGGCAGGGAATACGGACATCGAAGTGATTCCCACGGGCTGTCTTTCGCTGGATATTGCTTTGGGGATCGGCGGACTGCCGCGCGGAAGAATCATAGAGATATTCGGGCCGGAATCCTCCGGTAAAACGACGGTGGCGCTGCACGCGATCGCGCAGACGCAAAAAGCGGGCGGAATCGCGGCCTTTGTGGATGCGGAGCATGCTTTGGATCCCGTTTATGCCAAAAAACTCGGCGTTGATCTGGACAATTTGTACGTTTCGCAGCCGGACACGGGCGAACAGGCTCTGGACATTACGGATTCGTTGGTCCGCAGCGGTGCGGTAGATCTGATCGTGATCGACTCGGTTGCGGCGCTGACTCCGAAGGCGGAGATCGAGGGCGATATGGGCGATTCGCACGTGGGGCTGCAAGCGCGGCTGATGTCGCAGGCTCTGCGGAAATTGACCGGATTTATCAACAAGTCGCATACATGCGTGATTTTTATCAACCAGCTGCGCGAGAAAGTGGGCGTAATGTTCGGAAATCCGGAAACCACGCCGGGCGGCAAGGCGCTCAAATTTTATGCAAGTATCCGCATCGACGTCCGCAAAGCGGATGCTTTAAAAGACAGCGACGGTATCATGGGCAATAAGACGCGCGCAAAAATCGTAAAGAATAAGCTGGCTCCTCCCTTTAAGACGGCGGAGTTTGATATTCTGTACGGCGAAGGAATTTCGCAGGAAGGATGCATTATCGATCTCGGAACGGCTTGCGACGTGATCGGAAAGAGCGGTTCCTGGTTTTCCTACGAGGGCGAGAAAGTCGCGCAGGGTCGAGAGCGTATGCGGGATTGGCTGAAAGCAAATCCGGAGAAAGCGGAAGAGATCGAAGAGCGCATTCGCGCGACGTATAAACCCGCAAAAGAGGACGCGCAGAAGGAAGAGGCGGAGCAAGAAGATTAAAAGGCCGCGAATAAAGAACGGAGATAGATAAATTTCGATGAAATACGGATTTGTAAAAGCGGCGGCGGCGACTCCGCGTATACGGGTCGCCGATCCGAGCTGGAATGCGGAACAAATCATAGCGCAGATCAAGCAGGCGAAAGAGGCGGAAACGGAGGTTTTGGTTTTCCCGGAACTTTGTCTGACGGGATATACCTGCGGAGACTTATTCGGGCAGAGAGTGTTGTTGGACGCGGCGAAGGAATCGCTGCGAAAAATCATGCAGGCGACAGAGACGGTCCGGATGCTTGTCTTTATAGGTATGCCATATGAGTACAAAGGCAAGCTGTACAATGTTGCCGCCGCATTGTTTGGCGGCAAGGTGCTTGCGCTCGTTCCGAAAACGCATTTGCCCAATTACGGCGAGTTTTATGAAAAGAGACAGTTTACGGCGTACTTCGGCGAAAACGAAACGGCGGAGCTGTTCGGCGAAGAAGTGGTTTT
Source organism: uncultured Bacillota bacterium (assembly GCA_949283775.1). GTDB lineage: Bacteria > Bacillota > Clostridia > Christensenellales > Borkfalkiaceae > Borkfalkia. The sequence goes on along the minus strand of CASDTU010000038.1, from coordinate 13,941 downwards.
CGGAAATAAAATATGTTTTACTTCGAGGCAAAACAGAGACCTTGTCGTAGCGGCGGAAATTTGCGAAGATTTGTGGGCGCCGCAGTCGCCGTCTTTGGCGCATGCAAGGGCAGGCGCAACGCTGATCGTGAATTTGTCGGCGAGCGACGAGACGGCCGGGAAAGCGGAGTATCGTCGACTGTTGCTGCGCGGCCACAGCGCAAAGCTGGTCTGCGGATATGTGTATGCGGATGCGGGAGACGGGGAATCGACGGGTGACATGGCGTTTTCGGGACATAATCTTCTCTGCGAAAACGGGGAGATCCTGGCGGAAAGCAAATTATTTGAAAACGGCATAACGACAGCGGAACTCGACCTTGAAAAAATAAACATCGAGCGCAGGAGAATGCAGATTTTCTGTGACGATGCGCAGGAGAAGGGATATGCGACTTTGTGGTTTGATTCGAACGCGGATTCCGAGAAGATTACTCGGAAGTTTGCAAAAAATCCCTTTGTTCCGGAAGATGCCGCCGACATGGAAAAGCGCGCGGAACTGATTTTATCCATTCAGACGGCAGGGCTGAAACAGCGGCTGCTGCATACAAAAGTGCAGAGTGCGGTTCTCGGAATATCTGGCGGATTGGACAGCGCTTTGGCGCTTTTGGTAACGGTACGAGTTTTCGATCAATTGGGGTGGGACAGAAAAAATATACTGACCGTAACGATGCCGTGTTTCGGTACGACGGATAAGACGTATCAAAACAGCGTGGCCCTGATGAATGCGCTCGGAACGACGCCTCGAACGGTAAATATAGCGGATTCTGTCCGCAGTCATTTTAAAGATATAGGACATGATGAATCCTGTAAAAACGCGGCGTATGAAAACGCGCAGGCACGCATGCGGACGATGGCTTTGATGGATATTGCCAACGATACGAACGGTTTGGTGATCGGAACGGGAGATTTAAGCGAGTTGGCGTTAGGCTGGGCGACGTATAACGGGGATCATATGTCGATGTACGGCGTCAATGCGTCCGTACCGAAAACGCTGGTAAAATATTTGATCCGCTGGGAAGCGATGCGCCTAGGCGGCGAGGTCGGAAAAATATTGGATTCGATTTTAAATACGGAAATCAGTCCCGAACTTTTGCCTCCGGAAGAGGGGAAGATCGCGCAAAAGACGGAAGAGCTTGTAGGTCCGTACGAACTGCATGATTTTTACCTGTATCACGCCGTTCGCAACGGCTTTTCGCCGGATAAGGTATATTTTCTTGCAAAATATGTATTTGCGCAGGAATATGACGCGCAAACGATCAAAAAGTGGCTGCAACGCTTCTATGTAAGATTTTTCTCGCAGCAATTCAAGCGTTCGTGTTTGCCGGACGGAGTGAAAGTGGGTTCGGTATCCCTCTCCCCGCGTGGTGATTGGCGAATGCCGTCGGATGCGGTTGTTGCGGTATGGCAAAGGCAGATCGAGCAATTAAAATAAAATTTAAAAAGTTTCGGCAAAATTGCCGAAACTTTTTTGTTTTGTCGCAGCAGAATATTGGCGAGAACATTGACTTTTAAACGAAAATACTGTATAATAAAGTAGATATAAATAAACAGGAATCGCCTTTGAAGGAAAAAAGACGTTTTTGCTAAATTTATATTTCGGATTATTATTATACAGGAGGCTGAAAATGTTTTTTACAAAACAAAGCTCCCTGTTTCTTGCGGGTACGATCCCTGCGTGGGTAGCAATCGTACTTGCTGTCGCTATTGTGGCGGTTGGTGCCATCGCTTTCTTTTTGGGCCGTTTTTTATACAAGCGTATGACGGAAAGAAAGATCGGTGAGGTAAATCAAAGAATTAAAATAATGCTTGAAGAGGCGGAAACCGAGAGTAAAGCGTTAAAAAAAGAAGCTATTTTAGAGGCTAAGGAACAGGACTTAAAATTAAGAAACGAATTTGAACGGGAGACGAAGGAAAAAAAGCAGGAGTTGCAGCGCGCGGAACAGCGTCTTTTGCAGAAAGAGGACAATCTTGACAAAAAAGAGGATTCCTTGCAAAAGAAATCGGATGCGTTAGAGCAGCAGCAAAAGAATCTTGCCAAGCAGGAAGGCGAGATCAAGAAGATGCAGGAAAAAGTCAATCATCAGCACGAATTGATGATCCAGGAGATTGAGAAAGTCGCGCAGCTGACAAAAGAAGAGGCGAAGAAAATCCTTACGGAAAACATTTTGGAAGAAACGCGGCACGATGTGGCCGTTCAAGTCCGCGCGATCGAGCAGGAAGCAAAAGATGAAGCGGATATGAACGCAAAAAAGATCATCAGCTTAGCGGTGCAGCGCTGTGCAAGCGACCATGCTTCCGAAATAACGGTATCGGTTGTACCTCTTCCGAACGACGACATGAAGGCACGCATTATCGGCAGAGAGGGCAGAAACATCCGTGCGCTTGAAAATGCGACCGGCATCGAACTGATCATTGACGATACTCCCGAAGTAGTTATCTTGTCCGGGTTCGATCCCGTGCGCAGGGAAGTTGCCCGCATCGCTTTGGAAAAGCTGATCAGCGACGGGCGCATTCATCCGGCACGCATCGAAGAGACGGTCGAAAAAGTCCGCAAAGAGCTTGATCAGCAGATCAAAGAAAACGGCGAAGCCGCGATGTTTGAAGTGGGTATTTTCGGCTTGCATCCCGAACTGATCAAACTGCTGGGCAGGTTGAAATACAGAACAAGTTACGGACAAAATGTCTATAAACATTCGATCGAAGTGGCGCAGCTTGCAGGAATGATGGCGGCAGAGCTCGGGCTGGACGTGAATCTTGCAAAGCGTGCAGGTTTGCTGCATGATATCGGCAAGGCGGTCGATCACGAGCAAGAGGGTACGCATATTCAGATCGGCGCAGATATTGCGAAGAAATACAAAGAGAGCAACAACGTCGTGAACGCGATTATGGCGCATCACGGCGACGTGGAACCGAAGACGATCGAGGCAGTGTTGGTGCAGGCGGCGGATGCGATTTCCGGAGCAAGGCCCGGTGCGCGCAGAGAGACGAGCACGAATTATGTGAAGCGTCTGGAACAGCTGGAGCAGATCGCATCTTCCTTTAAGGGCGTTGATAAGAGCTATGCCATTCAGGCAGGGCGCGAAGTCCGCGTGATTGTGAAGCCTGAGCAGATTGACGATTCGCAGACTTTGTTCCTCGCAAAGGATATTGCAAAGAAAATTGAGCAGGAACTCGAATATCCCGGGCAGATAAAAGTCAACGTGATCCGTGAATTTCGCGGCGTAGAATATGCAAAATAAGGAAAGGAACAGGGAGTGTCTTTTAAAAGTCGCTCTCTGTTGTTTTAATAAAGGAGGGAGAATACAGTGAAAAAAATATTTTTTTGGTTCGTTGTTTGCATGGTTGCATTGCCGATAACTGCAATTTTGTTTGCGGGATGTTCCAAAACCGTTTCAGGCGATAAAATGGGAATTCTTACCCTGAATAAAAAATATATTTTTGAAGAGGATGTAAGCGAAGAATCGGATGAACAAAGCTATTTTATTTTTGCTTCTTCCGATATGGGCGAATATCATTATTATTATAGGTCTCAATCATTTAATGAAGGTAAAAAAATCTCGTCCTATACGATTACTTTTCGTTATAAAATTACAGGCGAGACAGTAAACTGTTTTTTTGATTCGGTGGAATATGATGCGGAGCATAATCAAAATAGCGTGTCGTCGAGTTGGTCAACAATGTACGGTGCCGATGAGGATTTCCTAATAAGTGCAAACGGAGCATATTACTTTAACGAGGATTATCTGAAAGAGATTCCCAATTTTGGCGTTTGATTTCTTTCTGTAATAATTGCATCGCGCGTATCTTTTTGAATGAAACGACGGTTTCAAGAAAGATATAAGGGCTTACGTTTTTTAAATGGCAGAAGCTTGTATGCGAAAAATTTTTGTATATGTACGATAAAAATCATGTTTCATGCGGGCGCAGCGAACGGCTGTGCCTTTTTTGCAATGCAATAAAATGTATACCGGTAAGGGCAGGAGATCTGCCGGAGCAGATGACATAGCACAGCAAGACAATTAAAAAATGTTCGAAGAAAAGACAATCTATCCAAAAAGCCGCCGAGCAAATTGCTCGGCGGCTTTTTGGATGGATTAAATAACCATGGAAAAAGTAAGCGAAAAATTTTATCTTTCTAATAGAAATGCAAAGTAAAGCGAAAGCCGTGCGGCACATTGCCGCTGTTGTTTCATTGCAAGGTGAAGACAATACGGAGTATCGCCGCTGTTGTGCTTTTCAATAGATGTAATGCCATATAGGAGGTTAAGTCTTGATTAAACAAAGAGCATGCACAAATCTTTTCAAAGAAAAAACTGTATAAAAGTCAGGGCATAATCTTCTGGTGCGGCTCATAGAATATAGGGAAACAGGAAAATAACCGAGGCTGTATCGGCATGAAACGCATGCGACAGTAAGGTGCGTCGGGTAAATCCGCAATCAAGACTTTTTTTACAAACGCAAAAAAAGAAAGGAAACAGTTTTAAAAGGTCAGAGCTGAAAGATGCAGCAGCTTCAATAGAAAGGAAAAGAGAAATAGTATGATGAAAATTTAGGCAGGACAAGCAAACGGCTTTCGCGCAAATACGTTTGGTCCGCCGCTGCGGGCGATAAGGACGCACAGGGATGATGAAAGAGACTGTACAAAAAACGAACGATAGTTTTCTATGGGCAGTCGGAAAGGAAACGCGGCAAAGCGGCGGAGTGTGTAAGTCAAATATAAAAACGCGGCAAATGCGGCGAAGCGAGCAAAAAAAAGCGTTCGGTCAAACATAAAAACGCGGCAAAGCGGCGGAGTGTGCAAGTCAAAAAAGAAAAAATGCGGCAAATGCGGCGGAGCGAGTTGGTATGTTAGATTTTTTAACGGACAATTTAACAGTGGCGTTGAATAACGTAAACATCCGTAAATTGTATGAAATCCGGATCCGTGCCAACAAACCGGTCGTGATCAATTATGACGGAAGATATGTTTTTCTCGGCGGATTTGGCATCACGGAAAACCGCAAAAACGCGCTTATATGCAGTTATTCGGATATTGAAACGATTATTTACAGGGCGAGCGAATATTCCGTTTATTCTGTAACCGAACAATTGCGGCAGGGATTCATAACGGGGGCGAGCGGCGAACGTATAGGTCTTGCCGGGATTTTTGTCTATGAAAACGGCAGTATTTTGACGGTAAAGGAAGTAACGTCACTCAATATTCGCGTGCCGCACGAAGTGCGCGGATGTGCGCAGGAAATTTTTGACCGGTGTTTTCAGGGGAAGGGGATCAAAAGCATATTGCTGATCTCACCGCCGGGGCGAGGTAAAACGACGATTCTGCGCGATTTGACCCGGCTCATTTCGACGGAGAATATACGCAATATTCTCATCAACGATGAGCGGAACGAGATCACCGCGGCCTATCGCGATTTTAGTTTAGATGCAGGAGACTTTTCGGATGTAATCCGCTACACCTATAAACGGGACGCTCTTAAAAGCGCTATTCGCGCCATGCGGCCCGATCTGATCGTAACGGACGAAGTGGTGGCGGCGGAAGAGATGGAAGAAATAGCAGCCTGCATACGCGGCGGGGTGGGAGTGATTGCTTCCGCACATTTTAAAAATTTGGAAAGCATGCAAAAAGCGGCGGCGTTTCGGCTTGTTGCAGAAGAAAGACTCTTTGATTATTATGTTGTGCTGTCATCGGATGCGATCGGTAAAGTAGAAGAGATCTGCGATAAAGATTTTCATAAGGTTTAAGGGATGAAAATTCTACTTTGTATAAGTCTCTTGGCGCTGTGCGTGCTTTTGGCCTTTTTACTGACGCGAAAATACCGCCTGCGCAAGGATTTTTATTATAATTTTGCGCTTTTCAACGAGCGGCTCTTAAACGAGGTCAGTTATACAAAGATTCCGCTGCCGGCGTTCATTGAAAAGTATACTTTCGGCGGAGATTTTTATAATTTGCTTTTGGAAAAGAAGAAGAGCGGATTTGAATCGGGCCAATACGATTTTTCGTATTTATCGGAAGATGAAAGAAAGTTTACGGCGGATTATTTCAAAATGATCGGAAAGAGCGATGCTCCATCGCAAAAAACATACTTAGCGTCGGTGAGGAGCAGAATCGAAGACAAGCGTCAAAAGAGCGAAGAGAGTTATAAAAAATATTTTGCGCTGTATATTAAATTGGGTTTTCTGGCCGGCCTTGCGCTGATCATACTCATCATATAAAAATCGGAAGGACGAAAAAAAATGGATATCGATATAATTTTTAAGATAGCGGCGGTGGGGATCATCGTAACGATCGTATGTCAGGTTTTGAAAAAATCGGATCGGGAAGACATAGCGACGATTGTAAGTCTTGCCGGGCTCGTCATCGTGCTTGCCGTAGTCATTGATATGGTTGCAGATTTGTTTGATTCGGTGCGGAGAATATTCGATTTATTTTAGCGTATGACAGAACTTATCAAGATTATCGGGGTGGGGTTGGTAACGGCGGTAGCGGCAATTTTGTTGCGCGGCACAAAGCCGGAACTTGCATTTGCGGTTACGATTGCCGGAGTTGTAATTATTTTACTGTTTTCGCTGGATCTTCTGACGCAGACTTTCGGTATATTTTCGGAGATCGGAGAAAAGACAGGGATCGACAGCGCGCTGATCAAAATCATTATCAAGATCATAGCGATCGGATATCTGGTGGAGTTTGCGGCGGGAATTGTAGAAGACTTCGGCTCGAAAAGCATAGCGGACAAGCTGTTGTTTGCCGGAAAAGTTGTGATTTTCAGTCTGTCGATCCCGATTGTGCAGAGTATGGTAACCTTGATCGGGAACTTTTTGGAGCTCGTATGAAAAAGAGAAAAAGAAGCAAAAGGGTAAAAATTATAGTCGCAATATTAGCGATTATGTTTTTGCTGTGTCTGCCGGCTGTTTCGGTCTGCGCACAAGGCGAGGCGGAGACGGAAAATGAAGATGACTTAATGACAAATGTAGAGGATTTACTGAACAATTTGGATACGGAAGAATTGGAAGAGTATCTGGATTCGTTGACGGAGGAACAAAAAGCGCAATTCGGCGGGGGTGTAAAGGAAAAGATACAATCGATTTTAAGCGGCGATTTTTCCACCGATTACGAATCAGTGCTGGGGGCAATCGGAGGGTTCGTGTTTTCGGGATTGTCGGAGCTGCTGCCCGCTTTTTGCGCGATCTGTTCGATTGCTATTTTTTGCGGATTGTTGACGCGCTTTAAAAGTTCGTTTGCGGAGCGGGGGACGGCTAACATCATTTATTTTGTCTGCTATTGTGCGATTTTAGTTTTGATTTTGTCATCTCTTGCGGGAATGATCGGCTCGTGTATTGCGGCGGTATCTTCGCTGCGATCGCAAATGCAGGCGGTGTTTCCGCTGCTTTTGACGCTCATGGCAACGAGCGGAGGAAGCGTTTCCGTCGCGGTTTACCGACCAGCCGTTCTGTTTTTGAGCGAAATGATCGTCAATATAATAGCGGGTGCGGTTTTCCCGTTGGCGGCTCTCATCTGCGTTTTGAATATGGTCGGGAACATGAGCAAAGAAATCCGATTAAAAAATTTTTCCGCATTGTTTGCCAGCATCATAAAGTGGCTGCTCGGCTTGTCGTTGACGGCGTTTACGGTGTTTTTGACGATACAGGGCATCACGTCGGCAACGTACGACGGATTGTCCTTTAAAGCGGCAAAATATGCGATCAGCAATACGGTGCCGATCATAGGCAGATTTTTGGGGAGCGGATTTGATCTGGTGATTGCAGGGAGCGTATTGATTAAAAATTCGATCGGCTCCTGCGGCATATTGCTGCTATTGATCGTGATCTCCGCACCTTTGATCAAATTAGCGGTGTTTCATCTGTTTATCAAGCTGTCCGCTGCGGTTACGGAACAAGTGGGCGATGCGGGAATTTCCGAGTTTTTGACGACTCTTTCCGGCACGATCAATTATTTTACGGCGGGGCTTCTTGCCGTCGGATTCATGTATTTTATTACCATGCTCCTCATGATCTGTTCGTCCAACGCACTGTTTTAATATGGCAAAAACGCATTGTTTTCAATAAATGCATTGTTTTAAATATGGAAAAGTATATATTGAGCGTATGCGGCGCCGTTATTCTTTCGGCGCTGGTAACAATTTTATTGCCGGAAGGGAAGATCGGTAAATTTATAAACGGAATTTTAAAGTTGTTCTGTTTACTGATCATGCTTCTGCCGCTGTACGGATTGTTTGAGACGTTTCTGCATACGGGTGGAGGCGGCGGCTTTGAGGGGGAGCAGGCGCAGCTTGCGCCGGATGAGGAGTATTTGGACTATGTCTACGGGAAACAGGCAAAAATGCAGGAAACGCAGTTGAGCGAATATTTTGCCGAAAAGTACGGCGTGGAAACGGAGATCGCCATTGCGTGGCAGTGTGCGGAATTTTCCTACGATGTTACAAAAATTGAAATAAAAATAAAAAATTTTGGAATGAATGATGAATCGACGCATATATATATTATAGACCAAATCGAGGATCATGCTTCCGAAATATATCAAAATGCGGAGGTGCTGGTCTATGAATGAGTCGGAAAAAAGCGGTTTGCGGGCAAAATTGCGATCCGGTAAGATTTTGGAAATTTTAGTAGTGATCGTTTTGGTCGTGATCGTTTTGGTGATCGTGCTTTCAACGTTCGGCGAAAAGGATACGCAGGAAAAGACGGCGGAAGAGACGTACGCGCTGCAATTGAGCGCACAGCTGGAAGAAGTATTGTCGCAGATCGAGGGGGCCGGAAATGTAAAAGTAATGATAACGGTAGCGTCGGAAGGGGAAACGGTGCTGGCGACGGAAACGATCGAAAATGCAGACGGAAGCGTTACGACGCAGCCGATTTTGGTGGGCGGCGCCGTGGGTGTTCTGGAAGAAAAGAATCCGGAAATATCGGGAGTGCTGATTGTGGCGGATGGGGCAAACGATTTGAATGTCCGGTTTAATCTGCTGGAAGCGGCTGCATCCGTATTAAATATAAACCAAAGCATAATCAAGGTTTACGCGGGAAGTGAAAAATAAAAAAAGGCAGAAAGGAAAGGAGTAAAGAGAGATGTCAAAGGCAAAAAAGATTGTAATCATGTCAAGTTTGGTGTTGTTGCTTGCGGTAACGGCGGTATTTAACTTTGTATTGGCAGGATCGGTAACGGGGAGCGCGGAGGGCGACGGGGTTACGACGGCAAATTATTTTTCGACGTACAGAACCGAACGAGTCAGCACCCGCAACGAAGAGTTGTTGCAGCTGGATGCGATTTTAGGCAGCACGGAAGCCGGCAGCGAAGCGTATGAAGAGGCGATGGCATTGAAACTTCAGATCGTGGAAATCATGGAGCGCGAATTGCTGTTGGAAACCTATATCAAATCGCTCGGATATAAAGATGCGGTTGTGAGTATCGGGGTAGATTCGGAAAACGTCAATGTTTTTGTCAATGCGAGCGAGCTTGCCTATAACGATTTCCTGGCGGTCTATAATATTTTGACGGAAGAAGCGGGCTGCGATCCTGCAAATGTAAATATTATGCCGATAAATTCGGAAAGTTGAGAAAAATACTGTTCAAATTTTAAAAAATGTGGTATAATACCATCGATAAAGAAAGATGGAGAAATACCGATGGCAATTTTCAAGCGAGTTCCGCCGGACGGACAGAAGGGAAAGGTTTCCTACAATTCCGGAATCGTAAGCGGCATAGTAAATCTTGCGGTTTCCGAAGTGGAAGGTGTAGAAATGCTTGCCGGCAAAAAAGGCTTAAAGCTGTATTTTGAAAAAAACGGGATCTTTGCGGATATATCCGTAAAGATGGATTACGGTTACAACGTTCCGGAAGTGGCGTTTAAGATCCAGCAGACGGTAAAGCACAACGTGGAGGCGATGACCAAATACAAAGTCGCCAAGGTCGATGTTTCCGTGGTGGGCGTGGATTTTCCGCAGGAACGTACAGTTGAACAAAATTAAAGTACAAGGAATGTTTTCCCCTCGTATTTTCGGGGGGAAAACTTAAATTTTTTACGGGAAATACGGTTATGAGAAGTAAAGCGCGGGAATGTGCGTTTAAAATTATTTTTGCATCTTTTTTCCATACGCAGGGAGGGGAATCCTTTCGGCGCGGCGTGTACAACGCATTTTCGATCGACGAAGAAGAGCGCACATATGCGGAAAAGCTGGTCGATCTGGTACAGGAGCATCAGGAAGAGCTGACGGCGGCACTGAACCAATATTCCATCGGCTTTTCGGACAAGCGGATGTTTCCGGTCGATAAAAGCATCTTGCTGATGGCAATGGCAGAGATTCGGTATGTGGACGATGTTCCGGCTGCGGTATCGGCAGACGAAGCGGTCGGGTTGGTCAAAAAATATTCGACGGAAAAGAGCTGCGGATTTGTAAACGGGATTTTGGCGTCGTTCATAAGCGGAGGGCAATACAAATGAGTATTAAAATAGACGGAAAGGCTTTGGCGCAGGAACTTCGTGTATCGCTGCGCGAGAGAGCCTTGGAATTCAAAAAGACGCGGGGAACGGAGATCGGGCTGGCGGTCGTTCTTGTCGGGGAAGACCCCGCATCGCAAGTGTATGTTCGAAATAAAATAAAGGCTTGCGAAGAGGTCGGCATCAAGTCGTATTCCTATCATTTGCCGCAGGATGCGAGCAGGGAGCAGGTGTTGTCGCTGATCGATGAATTGGTTGCCGAGGAAAATGTACACGGGATTTTGGTGCAGCTGCCGCTGCCGAAACATTTAAACGAACAGGAAATTCTGCGCCATATTCCTCCGAAAAAGGACGTGGACGGATTCTGTGCCGAAAATGTCGGCAATCTTGCGATGAATCGGGAGACGATCGTGGCGTGTACGCCGTTTGGCGTAATGAAGATGCTCGAAAAATACGGCATAGATCCCAAAGGAAAAACGGCGGTCGTGTTGGGCAGATCAAATATTGTGGGGAAACCGATGGCGATGCTGCTTTTAAACGCCGATGCGACCGTTACCGTGTGCCACAGCAAGACCGAAAATCTTCAAAAAGTTTGCGCTTCGGCGGATATTTTGGTAGTGGCGATCGGTAAAGCAAAATTTGTGACGGCGGACATGGTCAAGGAAGGTGCGGTAGTGATCGACGTTGGCATGGATCGCGATGAAAACGGCAAACTTTGCGGCGATGTCGATTTTGAAGCCGTAGAAAAAAAGGCCTCATATATTACGCCGGTACCTGGCGGAGTCGGTCCGATGACGATTACAATGCTGATGTATAACACCGTTTTGGCGGCGTTTAGGAGCTGAATTGAGAGAAGAGAACAAACAGAAGCTGGAAAGATACCGCGCAGAATTTGAAAATTGTCTGGCGCAGTATCTGAAAGAAAAAAATTACAAGCCGGAGATTCTCGGCGAAAGTATGCGGTATTCCTTGTCGTTGGGCGGAAAACGGCTTCGTCCCGTCTTTATGTTTGCCTGCGCGGAAATGCTGGGCGGAAAGATACAGGACGTAAAGAATTTTGCGCTTGCGCTGGAAATGATCCACACATATTCCCTGATCCATGACGATTTGCCGGCGATGGATAACGACGATTTCCGCCGCGGAAAACCCTCGAATCATAAACAATTCGGAGAAGGACAAGCGATATTGGCGGGAGATGCGCTCTTGAACGAAGGGTACGAGATCTGTTTTACGGAGTGCAAAAAAGGCAGAACGTATATAAAGGCGGCGCAGTACCTTTGCAAGAATGCCGGAGCGAGCGGAATGGTCGCCGGACAAGCGGCGGATCTTTTCTATGAAGGGAAGGAAGTCGGCAGCGCGGAGGTCGAGTTCATCATCTATAATAAAACGGCGCGAATGATCATGTCGGCGCTGGCCGTACCGGCGTATATGTACGGAACGGATGAAAACATCGTATCGATTTTGGCGGAATTCGGGAAAAATCTCGGCTTTTTATTCCAAATCACGGATGATATCTTGGATTTGTCCGGCGATTTTAAAAAATTAGGCAAGACCGTCGGAAAAGATGTCAAGGAAAAGAAAGTCTCTTCCGTCAACGTATACGGGCTTGAAAAGTGTAAAAAAATGGCGGACCGATATGCCGAAGTGTGCGTCGCGCTTTTAAATCAGCTTCCTTTCGAGAGCGGATTTTTTCAGGATATTGTTTCTTTTATCCGCGACAGAGAGGCTTAAAGATGCGGCTGGATAAATATCTTTCGGAAAACGGATTTCTTTCTCGTACAAAGGCGGCGCGTGCGATCGAGAACGGATTGGTAACCGTAAACGGGAAGATAGCGAAAGCGTCGGACGAAGTGACCGAACGGGACAAAATATCCGTCCAAGAGCAAACGATATCGTTTGTGTCCGAAGGCGGATATAAACTGTATAAGGCGCTTTCCGATTTTGGGGAAAGCGTACAGGGAGAGATTTTTGCCGATTTCGGTGCGAGTACGGGCGGATTTACGGATTGTCTTTTGCAAAACGGAGCAAAGCTCGTCTATGCCGTCGACGTTGGGGAAAGTCAGCTGGCCGCGAGTTTGCAGTCGGATGCGCGCGTGGTGCGAATGGATAACACCAATGTGCGGTATTTGGAAAAAGAAAATTTTCATGAAACTTTAAACGGAATCGCAATCGACGTAAGTTTTATATCGCTGCTGCACGTTTTGCCCGTCGCTTCGAAATTGCTTTCGGAGGGCGGTCGCGTGTTTGCGCTGATCAAACCGCAATTTGAATGCGGAAAGAAAGGCCTCAATAAAAACGGGCTTGTTACGGACGAACGGGTTCGGCTGTCCGTTGTGGGAGAGATCTTTGATGCGGCAAAATTGTTTGACTTGCATATGCAAAACATAACGAACGCGCCGATTCGGCCGCGGAAAAATATAGAATATATGACGCTTTTCCGAAAAGGAACGCAAAACTTTTGTTCAAAAGAGGAAATTCTGTTAAGAGCAAAAAGTTTAACGTAAAAAGGGCCGGTCGGCTCTTTCAATGCCGAGTGCGAAGATAAGGGATGCTTTATGGCAAAACAAGAAAGATACACATTGGCGCAACAGAAATTTTTATTGCTCAAAGAGAAAAATCTCACGGACAAAGACAAGGAGATGCTGCGCGTTTTGCTCTTTCCGCGCGGAAATTACGTTCCTGATGATATGTCCGAGGGGTTTGAGCTCGCTCGGATGCTTTTATCCGATGAAGAATATACGAAGTTCCGCTATGCCGTCGCCGAGATCGAAGAGCGCTATCAGTTTAGCGGAGAATGGGGCAAGGGCGATCGGAACACAAAACTGTATTATCGGTTTCGTAAAAACTCCAAAACATATTGCAGTATCGGCTTATTTTTCGAAGGCTTCGACTTTGTGATCATGCTCGGTAAAAACGAGTGCGCGTTGTTTGAAAAATATCGGGACAGTTTTCCGCGCCTTACGATCCAATGGGCGTACGATTGTGCGGCTGAGCAGTTGGGCGGAAAACTTTTCAGGATCGGATTAAAGGATACGTCCATTTTGCAGGATTGTCTGCGCCTGCTGGATTTGAAATGTCAGTCAAAATAAGTTTTATCAAACAGGCGGGCGGAAACATATGGTATTGTTTCGCGCTTTTCGTGTTTTTGGTTTTAATCGACACAATAAGGTGCGTTTCATTTTTGCTTGTCGCATTTTCATATGGGTAAAAAATTTGCAGATAGTTTTTGCGAGGATTGAAAAAGATATATTCGGAATACTGTAAAACCGATCAAAAAAAGCCGGCTTTTTAAGCCGGCTTTTTTTAGTTTAATTGGTGAATTATACTATTAAGTGCAACAGTAGAAGAAAAAAAAGGAGTTCATACAAATCTGTGGTAAAATAGAGCTACGAAACAAAATTTACTACAAAGGAGATCTGTATGAACTACCATCATTTTACCATAGAAGAACGTT
>CASDTU010000037.1 GCA_949283775.1 uncultured Bacillota bacterium | reverse complement strand
ACATACAGAATTCTTTTTTACGCGGCAAAAGGATGCAGGTATCGGGAAAGAGAATATTGAAATTATTTACGGGTGAATAAAATGGCTGTATTTCGAAAAACCGGATCGGAAAAATTCAAGGACAGGCTGGCAGGCGTTTCCAAACTGACGTGGGTGGCAGTGATCCTTGTCTTTTTATTTATCATTGCGGGCGCCTTTACGATCGGCGGGACCAAAAGCACGGGCAAATCGTATTTTGCGGAAAAGGATTCCACGGTCATCTTCTATTTGGATTCTACGTCTTCTTTGGACGAAATTTATATAAACGCAGGGACAATTTACACTGCGGTCGGTTCGAATGCGGAGCTGAAATTCCGCCGTTCCACGATCGGTGCAAAGGGTCCTTCCTGGACAACGAGTTATCTCGGCAGCGTTTCGCTCGGCAATATTTATTCGGCGGACGGGAAAGGGATTTCAGACGCATCGTATAATTGGTTGAAGCTCTTCGACGTCGGCGAGAGCGGCAACAGTATTTCGACCTCTTATAAATTGATCGAAATAACTTTTCCCTGCGATATGATCGTCAACGAGATTCTTTTTTTGGATGAAAGCGGCAAAGTGATTCCCGTCTATACTTCCAAAGAGGATGCTGAGTCTAAAATCACGGCGTCCTATTGGCAGTATTATCGCGACCTGTTCAATGCAAACGATAAAAAAGAGGGGATCGCGTATTTGACGGACAGTCAGGACAGCCTGCGGACGGGTAAGACGGCGTATTCCAACTTTACGCAGGACGAGGCGTACACCTTGACGCAGGTGGACAATCTGTTGCTCGGCAAGCAGAGCGTGGAAGGAACGTATATAGCGAGCAGCGATTTCGGTCCGCTCGCGGTATTGTTCCCGCTTTTAGGGGTGCTGCTGTTCGGAAAGAGCTTGTTTGCTCTGCGCATTTTCTCCGTTCTCTTCGCCGCGGCGACGATAGCGGTTGTCTATGCGTTCGGAAAAGATCTGTTCAAAAACGACGGGTTTGCCTTTTTGTTTGCCTGCCTGTTTGCGCTGGGCGGGCTTGCGCTCACGATCGGGCGCATGGCGCTGCCCTATTCGATGATCGCATTTTTTGTCCTGGCGGCGTTCCACAGAATGTACCGCTACTATGCGGTAGGCATATCGTCGGAAAAACCCGTTAAGACGGCGTGCAACGTGCTCTTTTCCGGGATCTTTTTTGCGCTTGCCTTTGCGGCCGATCCGAAATCGCTGTTCAGCGGCATAGCGCTCCTTATTCTCTTCGTCTTCGGTATGGTGCGCCAGGCGAAGACCTATGCGGCCGAGCGGCAGGCGGTTCGGAAGGAAATGAGCGACAAGAACGCCGTGGAAAAGAATGAGGACGTTCTGCTTCGCAATATCGAAGTATGCGAGGAGAAAGAGAAGTCCCTTCGCTCGGATTACGGGTATAAAAATAGAATCGCGGTATTGTTTTTCCTTATTTCCTTTTTTGTTGCGAGCATGTTGTTCGTCATGCTCGCCGCGATCCCTTCCCATTTGTCGTATGTGCGGCTGTACGAAGCCGATCCGCAGTCGCCCGCGCTGGGGATCTTCCGCATTGTGGGCAAGGCGATCAAAGACGCGTTCTCTTTGCAGAATACGACCGGCTTTACCGCGGCGAATGCGGTCTCTGCGTTCGGCTGGCTGATCGGACTGAAGGGCGCCACGGTGTTTTCCTCGTCGACGGAAACGCTGTATTGTGCCGTCAACGTACAGCTGAATATCGCCATGATGGTATCGGCCTTTGTCGGGCTAATTTTTACGAGCGTATATGCGATTTTGTATGCCGCGACCGGCAAAGGAAAGAGCGCTTATGCTTCGGCGTATTCGGCAAAGATCCTGCAAATGTATTTTGTCCTGCTTTTGGGGCTCGTGTCTTCGCTTCTGTCGTATGCGTTTATCGGAAACGTGAGCACCGTGCAGAGCTATTTGTTCCATATTTTCTATCTCGGCTTTATTCCGCTGATGTTTTATACCGCCTACGTGCATGACAATTCGGAGAAGAAAACGGTGCTCGGAATTGCGATGAACTCTACTTTGCGCGTCCTCACAGGCGTCGTAGCTCTGTATATTGTGATCTTTGCACTGTCCGTTCCGATGTATTTTTCCATTCCGATCTTCCCGATCGCAGCTACGCTGTGCTTCGGCTGGACGACCTTCGTAGGCAACGGATATTATAGATTGTGATGGATAAAAATTCCGCTGCCGCAGCGGAATTTTTCTTTTCAACGATGTCGGATCCGGAAAAAATCAACGATTGTCGGATTAAAAAATAATATTTTTTCTATAAATTTCACAAAGTTTTCTGAATTTTTCAGCTCATTTTATGCAGAAAGCGGATTTTTATCGTTTTTCAAATGGAAAGAGAAAAACAGATCCTGCGAAGCGGCAGGGTAAATGAAGAAAAAAAACAGATCTTGCGAAGCGGCAGGAAAAATGCAGGAAAAAAACAAGATAGAAAGGGATTGAACAGGGGAAAAGTATGTTATCGAAAGTGACGAGTTTTGCTTTGTCGGGACTGGACGGGATTCCCGTGGAAGTGGAGACGGACATCAACAACGGACTGCCGGCGTATGAGTTGGTGGGGCTTGCGGACGCGGCGGTGAAAGAGAGCAGGGAGAGGGTCCGTTCCGCCTTAAAAAACAGCGGAAAGAAGTTTCCCGCGCAAAAGATCATCGTCAATCTGGCACCTGCCGATCTTCGGAAGGAAGGCGCATATTTTGACCTCGCCATCGCGATCGGCATTTTAAAGGCGACCGAACAGCTCATCGGCGTGGACTGCTCGAACTATGTATTTTTAGGGGAATTGGCGCTGGACGGGGGACTTCGCCCGCTGGCGGGGATCCTGCCTCTTTTGATCTCCGCAAAAGCGAAGGGTTATTCCGATTTTATCATACCCGCGGCGAATGCAAAGGAGGCGTCTTACATAGCCGGGATCCGCATTTATGCGGCGGAGACGCTGTCGGAAGTGGTGGATCACCTTTGCGGCTATGCGCCGCTGCCGCCTCTTCCCGTGCAGGAATACTGCGGCGATTCGCTGCGGCAAAGCCACTTTGATCTCGCGTTTGTCAAGGGGCAGGAGACGGCAAAGCGCGCCTTGGAAGTAGCCGTGAGCGGCGGGCACAATATTTTGCTGTACGGTCCGCCGGGAACGGGAAAAACGATGCTGGCGCGCTGCATTCCTACGATCATGCCGCGCATGACCTTTGAAGAGGCGCTGGAAACGACAAAGATCCATTCGGTGGCCGGCGTTTTGGAAGAGGACGGGATCGTTACGGCGCGCCCTTTTCGCACGCCGCACCATACGGCTACGACGGTATCCCTTTGCGGCGGCGGTAACCGCGTGATCAAACCGGGCGAGATCAGTCTTGCGCACAACGGGGTATTGTTTTTGGACGAGATGCCCGAATACAATCGCAGCGCTCTGGAAGCGCTGCGGCAGCCGCTCGAAGACGGAATGATCACCGTAACGCGCAGCGGCGGCGCCGTTACCTTTCCTGCAAACTTTATTTTATGCGCGAGCATGAATCCCTGCCCGTGCGGCAATTACGGGAGCGCCGATAAAGTGTGTACCTGCACACCGGCGGCGATCCATAAGTACCGTTCCCGCATCAGCGGACCGCTGCTGGATCGGATCGATCTGCAAGTGGAAGTGGATTCGGTGCGGTACGACGATCTGATCGCGGACGGCGAGGAGGAGAGTTCGGAAACGGTGCGCGCCCGGGTAGAGGCGGCGCGGGCCGTACAGCAGGAACGCTTTGCCGGATTAGCCATCCATACCAATGCGGATATGGGCGAGCGGGAACTGCGGCAATTTTGCGCGCTCGATCGGGAAAGCGAAAACATATTGCGCCTTTCCTTTGAGCGGCTGAAATTGTCTGCGCGTGCGCGGTCGAGGATTTTAAAGGTCGCGCGCACGATCGCCGATCTAAGGCAGTCGGAGAAAATTCGTCCCGAACACATTTTAGAAGCCGTATCCTATCGGAAATACGATAATTTTTCTTAAACGGCGGGGCAAACGAGCGTATCTGCCGTGCGGCGATGAAAACAAGAAGGTTGTAGAAGAATAGGCGGATTTGAAAGCAAAAAGGATAAAGCACAAAGTTGGGGCGCAAAAAGCAAAAATGATAAAGAGTAAAGTTGCGGCGTAGAACGCAAAAATTTCAAATCGTGTAATAGAAGGCCGAAAGGCAAGTTTATTGTCTTTCAAAAAGGGAAAAGATAAAAATCACACCGAAAATTAAAAACACGCCGAAGAAATACCGAAAGAAAGGGCGCAAAGGCAGAGAGCCGCGCGTACGGCCCGAAGGCAAGGCAGAGGGGAAAGCGATGTTGACAAAAGAAGAAAAAGCGGAGATATGGCTTGATAGTTTTCAGCTGGACTATGAAAAGAAAGTGCAGATCTATAAAGTTGCGCCGTCGCCCTATGAGCTTGTCAAAAATTTTGAAAAGTATAGGGCGGCGGTCGATAAGATCGCGGAGGAAAAGGCTGCCGTGCGGATGGAGGAGTCGCTCATGTCGGCGGACTATATGCTGTCGCTTTTGCAAACGTATGCGGACAAGAACATTTTCTGCGTTTCCTATTCCTCTTCGCTGTACCCCAACGAGCTGAAAGAAATTCCGACGCCTCCGCTCGTGCTGTACTGTAAAGGAAATTTGGAACTTCTTGCAAAGCGCAAATTTGCCATAGTCGGTTCGCGTCACACGCTTCCGAGCGTGATGAAAATTGCCGAGCGCTTTTCGCGGGATCTGTCCAAGTATTTTACGATCGTTACGGGGTTGGCCGATGGCGGAGACACGGCAGCGATCCGCGGCGCGTTGGAGAGCGGAAATCTGATCAGCGTGCTGGCGTACGGATTCGATCACGTCTATCCCGAATGCAATCGGGGACTTTTGGAGGAGATCGAAAAGCGCGGGTTGGTCATAACGGAGTATCTTCCGCAGGAAAAGCCGCGCGGTTATATGTTTCCGGTGCGCAACCGGATCCTCGCCGGACTTGCGGAAGGCGTTCTCGTTGTCAGCGGCGGAGAAAAGAGCGGCACGCGCATCACTGCGGAGCGCGCCTATGAATACGGGCGCGACGTGTTTGCTTTTCCGTATTCCGTCGGCGTCGAATCGGGCAAAGGCTGCAACGCAATTTTGAAAGAATACGCAAAATTGACCGATGATTTAGTTGACATAACCTCCGCTTTTGGTATAAACTTGACCGAAACGGAAGAAATTACCATGACGGAGGCTGAACGCAAAGTCTTTGAAATCGTGCGCGAAGGGGAAGTGCATATCTCGCAGATCGCACAGAAAAGCGGACTGAAAGCGTACGAACTTCCGCCCGTTCTTACCATGCTGGAGATGAAAAATTTGATCGTGTCCTGCGGCGGCAACCGCTATACGGCGATCCGCTGAAACGGCGGGCGGCGGCGTGCGTTCGCTGAGCAAGGTGGGCGAAAAAAGAGGACGGGAAAAGCGCGCCGCGAAAATATCGGCGCCGAAAAGAGTACGGATAGGCGCGTTGAACGCGCAATAAAAAACGGCAAACGGATAGCCGAGCCGAACGCGCAATAAAAAACGGCAAACGGATAGCCGAGCCGAACGCGCGATAAAAAGCGGTAAACGGATAACCGAGCCGAACGCGCGATAAAAAACGGCAAACGGATAGGCGTAGGGCGGTAAGGCGCGGAAAGGAACTTGCGGCCCGGCCTTTATCGATCAAAAAAATATCAAAACGGAAAATAAGGAACGAACAAAGCGCCGCGCGGTCAATTTGGACAAAGAGATCGGCGCGGGTAAAAATTTTTCTGCACGGCGGGATGGTTTTTGAAAAAAAGCGACACTGTCTTTTCTCGGCCCAAAGGAAACGGATTTTTCGTTGAAAGTCCGATCTGCGGGGGCGGCGGAAAATTTTGTGCGGATACAATTTTTACGGGAAGGAGATTGTATGGATCTGATCATAGTAGAATCGCCGTCGAAGGCAAAGACGATTTCAAAATATTTAAAAGGAAAATATAAAGTGGATGCGTCGGGCGGCCACGTGCGCGATCTTCCGGAGAAGAGGCTCGGTGTGGACATCGATAAAAATTTTGAGCCGACGTACGTCATCAATGCGGATAAAAAACAGGTGATCAAGCGCCTTGCGGATGAGGCGGCAAAGGCGGATAATGTTTATCTTGCGACCGACCCGGACAGAGAGGGCGAGGCCATTTCCTGGCATTTAAAGAATGTTTTAAAGCTCAAAGACGGAAAATACCGCATCGAATTCAACGAAATATCTCCGACGGCGGTAGCCAATGCGCTGAAAAATCCGCGCGAGATCGATTATAATCTGGTGGACGCGCAGCAGGCGCGCCGTGTGCTTGATCGGTTGGTCGGCTATAAACTTTCGCCGCTTCTTTGCAAACGGATCCAATCGGGGCTTTCCGCCGGCCGCGTGCAATCGGTCGCGCTTCGGCTCATCGTGGATCGGGAGCGGGAGATCCAGGCGTTTGTGCCCGAAGAATATTGGAATCTGACGGCGGAGCTGCAAGATAAATCCAAATCGTATGCCCCTTTTAAAGCGCTGCTTTCGGAAAAGAACGGAAAAAAATATAAGCCCAAGAGCGCGGAGGAAAACGAAGAGGTCCGCGCGCGGCTGGAAGAGAATCCCTATATCGTGTCGGAGATCAAGCGTGCCGACGCGCGTTCCCATGCGCCTGCTCCCTTTACGACGAGCACGCTGCAACAGGACGCGTCCAATAAATTCGGCATGACTTCACCCGAAGTCATGCTGGTGGCGCAGCATTTGTATGAGGGCGTCGATACCGAACAGGAAGGCCATATCGCGCTCGTTACCTATATTCGTACCGACTCGGTCCGCGTATCGGCGGAAGCGCAGGAAAAGGCGCGCGCATTTATTGCGGAAAAGTTCGGAAAAGAATACATTCCCGAAAAGCCGAATTTTTACAAATCCAAAAAGGATGCGCAGGACGCGCACGAATGTATTCGCCCGATCGACATGAACCGCACGCCCGAAAGTCTGAAAAACACGCTGGATAAAAAGCATTACAACGTCTACAAACTCATTTACGAGCGCTTTATGGCGTCGCAGATGAGCGAGGCGGTGTACAACAGCGTACAGATGAAGATCAGAAACGGCGAATACGGTTTCAAGGCGAGCGGCAGAACACTGAAATTTGCGGGATTTACCGCCGTGTATCAGGACGTGAAGAAAGAGGACGAGGAGGGCGAAAACGCAAAACTTCTGCCCGATCTGAAAGAGGGGGAAGAGCTGGATCTCGTCAAACTCACTTCCGAGCAGAAATTCACCAAGCCGCCGCAGCGATACACCGACGCATCCCTCGTCAAGGCGATGGAAGAAAAGGGCATCGGCAGGCCGTCCACCTATGCGTCCATCATTTCCGTGCTCACCAAGCGGAAATACGTTTCCAAGGACGGAAAGTTTATGGTTCCGACCGAAGTGGCGTTTAAAATAACCGATTTGCTGATGAAGTATTTTACCGACATCATGGACGTGGGCTTTACGGCAAAGATGGAAGACAAGCTGGATAATATCGAAGACGGAGGAACGGATTGGCATACGATCATAGCGGATTTTTATCCTCCTTTTGCCGAAAAACTCATCTTTGCGGCAAACGACGGCGACGAAATGACGGACATACTCTGTGAAAAGTGCGGGCATCCGATGATCCGCACGAGCGGCAGATACGGGAAATTTTTGGCCTGTTCCAATTACCCGCAGTGTTCGAACATCAAGAGCGAAGGGATGGAGGTATCCGCTACGCTCTGCCCGAAATGCGGCGCGAACATGGTCGTAAAGAGCGGAAAATTCGGAAAATTTTTGGCATGCCCCAATTACCCCGAATGCAATGCGATCTTGCCGTTTGACAGCGAGGTTTCCAAAGAGAAATGCCCCAAGTGCGGAAGTTTTATGATCTATCGTAAGGGGAAATACGGCAAATATTTGAGCTGTCCCAAGTGCGGCACGAATCAGCCCATCACCGAGACGGCAGGTATCTGCCCCGTATGCGGCGCGCCGACGCGGCGCATGAAGAGCAAGGCGGGCAAGATCTTTTACAGCTGTTCGGCGTATCCGAAATGCAAGTTCATGAGCTGGGATATGCCGACGGGAGAAAAATGCCCAAAGTGCGGCAAGTATCTCGTGCGCAAAAACAAACAGATCCATTGTTCGTCCTGTGACTATGTGACGGACGTTCCCGCTTCGCAGGGAGAAAAGACGGGGGATAATGCGGCGGAAGAATAAAAGAATTTCCTCAAAAGGTTTGCAAAGCCCTTGCGGCGCTGAAAAAGCGCCGCAAGGGCTTATTTCATGCACGAGCCGCCCATCGTAGAGCACAGTCCATCGCACCGCACGACTCATCGCAGAGCACAGCCCATCGCACCGCACAGCCCATCGCAGAGCACAGCCCATCGCAGAGCACAGCCCATCGCAGAGCACAGCCCATCGCAGAGCACAGCCCATCGCAGAGCACAGCACGCAGCGTTGTGCGGCTTATCGCGCCCGTACAGGAGAAAAAATATTTTAAAAAGAAAAGCGCAGCAAAGCGGCGGAAAAGTTTTTGAAATCGGCAGAAAATTTTATGCCGCGAACAATGAAAGAAGGCCTCCTCTTTATTGCATTTTTTCAAAAAAACGACAAGAAGAAGCAAGCGGAACTTTTCAAACAAAATTGTAAAAAGCATAAAAAATCCTTGACAGGCGCATTCTTTCGGATTATAATAGTTTTAGCACTCTCAAACAAAGAGTGCTAAACTTACGCATGATCGGTCAGGAGAATGAATAAAAAACGAGAGCAAAGAACGGTGACGGTGATCGGTGCAGGGCTTGCGGGGTGCGAAGCGGCGTATTTTCTCGCGTCGCACGGGATACCGGTGCGGCTTATCGAGAGCAAACCCAAAAAATTCACGCCGGCGCATTCGGATGAAAATTTTGCGGAGCTTGTTTGCAGCAATTCTTTAAAGAGCAACGATGTTTTTGGAAACGCGTGCGGCCTTTTAAAAGAGGAGATGCGGAAGCTCGGATCATTGATCATCGGCGCGGCGGACGCAACAAAAGTCCCTGCGGGCGGCGCCTTAGCCGTAGACAGGGAAGCTTTTGCAGCCTTTATCACGCAAAAGATTAAAGAGCATCCGAACATTGAAACGGTTGCGGAGGAAGCTGTAAAAATTCCGCAAAGAGATGCGATCGTAGCGACCGGTCCGCTGACGCTTGATTCCTTGGCGGAAGATATCCGAAATAAATTGGGCGGAAACTTATATTTTTACGATGCGGCGGCGCCTATCGTATCGGCATCCAGTATTGATTTTTCCAAGACGTTTACGCAAGATCGGTACGGGCGCGGGGAAGGCGACGGGGATTACATCAACTGCCCGCTGGATAAAGCGGAGTACGAAGCGTTTATCGACGCGCTTGCCGGGGCGGAGCGGGCAATTTTGCATTCCTTTGAAAAGAGGGAAATCTTTGAAGGGTGCATGCCGGTGGAGATCATGGCTGCGCGCGGGAGAGATACCCTTCGTTTCGGGATGCTCAAGCCGGTCGGGCTGTACGACGCGGACGGGAAACGCCCGTATGCAGTGTTGCAGCTGCGCAAGGAAAACTGCGCGGGAACGGCCTACAATTTAGTCGGTTTTCAGACAAATTTAAAATTTTCCGAACAAAAGCGAGTATTTTCGATGATTCCCGCTTTAAAGAATGCGGAATTTTTGCGCTACGGCGTCATGCACAGGAATACGTATCTCAACTCGCCCGAAGTGCTCAATAGCGATTATTCTTTAAAAGAGGAAGGATCGGTGTATTTTGCGGGACAGATGACGGGCGTGGAAGGGTATGTGGAGAGCGCGGACAGCGGGCTTTGCGCCGCGATCAACTGCGCGATGAAACTCTGCGGCGCCGAGGCGGTCGAATGGGACAATACGACGGTTTCGGGGGCGTTGGCGATGCACGTTTCGGCGGAAACGGCGAATTTTCAGCCGATGAATGCAAATTACGCCATTTTGCGGCCGTTGGAGCAGAACGTGCGCGACAAAGCGCTCAAAAAACGGCTGTTTGCCGAGCGTGCCTTGCAGAAAATCAAAGATATCAGGGAACAGATCGAAAAGGTGTTGCAATAAGGTGCCTGCAAGAAAAAATGTTTGCATCGGGAAAATGGCGGAAACGGCGTTTTCGTTGCAAGACAGTTTGAAAAGCAACAAAAATTTCAGCCTGCGCGCACGTTTATTCGGGTCTCGTTTTCTTCATTGCAAGACGGGTTTCAAAAACAACAAAAATACATTTTAAGCGGCGTTTTGCCGAAGATTCTATCGTGAATTTTTTGCAGCGCGCAAAAATACAAGGGCGCCGAGGGGGCGCAAATAAATATAAAGAGGTAAAAAACTATGCCGGAATTCAGAGGTACAACCATATGCGCCGTCAAAAAGGACGGAAAAACAGCGATCGCGGGGGACGGACAGGTTACGATGGGCGAATCGGTCGTATTTAAAAACAGCGCCGTGAAGGTCCGCCGCATCTACGGAGGAAAAGTCGTGCTCGGCTTTGCGGGTTCGGTTTCGGATGCGTTTTCCCTTTCGGAACGCTTCGAAGGGATGCTCAATAAATTTTCGGGCAATTTAATGCGTTCGGCGGTGGAGCTTGCGGAGCTTTGGCGCAACGATAAGCTGCCGCGCAAGCTGGAGGCCATGATGATCGTGGCGGACGAGCGCCAGCTTTTGATCATCAGCGGAAACGGCGAAGTAATTGAGCCGGACGGCGGCGTGTGTGCGATCGGCAGCGGCGGCAATTATGCTTTGGCAGCAGGCAGGGCGCTGTTGCAGGAGGCGAATTATTCCGCGGAGGAGATCGCCTACAAGGCGTTGAAGATCGCGAGCGAGATCTGCGTCTATACGAACGATCATATCACGGTCGAGACGGTTTAAAAAATATATAAATAAGCAACCAAAATAAAAAAGCAAAAAAAACAATAAGCAATCAAAAATACTGTTCGGCGTTTTGCGCCGAGATTCGGCAGCCGTATGCGGAAATAAAAAAAAGGGCGGATACTGTTTTTAGGGGCGTTCTTTTGCCGTTGCGGCAAACAAATGCAGGAAAATGAAAGACAGTTTAGCGCGCGGCGGACGTAAAAGGATGTTTGAGAAAGCGGCTGTGCGCAGAAAAAGGAGGATATCATGGGATTATCACCGAAACAGATCGTAAATGAATTGGATAAATATATTATCGGGCAGGATCAGGCAAAGCGCGCGGTGGCGATCGCGCTCCGCAACCGGTATCGCCGCAGTCAGCTGTCCGAAGCGGACCGAGAGGAGATCACGCCGAAAAACATCATTATGAAGGGGCCCACGGGCGTCGGAAAGACGGAGATCGCGCGGCGGCTCGCCAAACTTGTAAAAGCCCCGTTTATCAAAGTCGAGGCGACGAAGTATACCGAAGTCGGCTACGTCGGCAGGGACGTGGAGAGCATGGTGCGCGATCTGGTGGAATGCTCTATTCGCCTCGTTCGCGAAGAGAAGATGCGCGAAGTTGCCGTCAAGGCAGAAGGCGTTGCGGAGAAGCGGCTGGTCGCGATTTTGTCGGACATGAAAAAGGGCGAGCGCGGCGAGATGGCGAAAGAGGTCTTCGACGCCAAACTTTTGGAAGAGCTGCGCGAGGGAAAATACGATTCCACGCAGATCGAGATCGAAGTGGTGGACGCGCCTAAGAGCATGGAGATCGTGCCGGGCGGCGCGGAAATCAATATCGGCAGTATCTTCGGGGATATGCTGCCCAAGCGCAAGAAAAAGAGAAAGATGTCGGTCAAACAGGCGATGCAGAGCATCATCGACGAGGAGTCGGAAAAACTCATCGACAACGATTCCGTCAATGCCGAGGCGCTCTCGCGCGCGGAGGAACAGGGCATCATCTTTATCGACGAGATCGATAAGATTGCCGGAAAAGCCAACCAGAGCGGCGCGGACGTTTCGCGCGAAGGGGTACAGAGGGATATTCTTCCCATCGTGGAAGGCTGTACGGTCATGACGAAGTACGGCGCGGTCAAGACGGATTTTATTCTGTTTATTGCCGCGGGGGCGTTCCATATTTCCAAGGTCGAAGATCTGATCCCCGAATTGCAGGGACGTTTCCCGATCAATGTGGAGCTGCAAAGCCTGACGAAAGAAGATTTTGTCAAGATCCTTACCCAGCCGCAGAACGCGATCACGACGCAGTACGGCAAACTTTTGGGCGTGGACAATATCGATCTGCACTTTACGGACGAAGCGATCGAAGAGATCGCGTCGATTTCCGAGGATATGAACGCGACGAGCGAAGATATCGGCGCGCGGCGGCTGCATACGGTCATGGAATATCTTTTGGAAGATATTTCCTTCAATGCAGGCGGCGATTATCCGACGGTAACCGTCAATATCGATAAAAAATATGTGGACGAACATTTGGAAAAGATCATCAAAAACCGCGATCTCAAAAAATACGTTTTGTAACATCGGCGTTTTTCGTTTGGCGCAGGCGATGTTTGGCCGCGGCGCGTCCGCGCCGAAAAGGCAGATGCCGAAAAAGCAGTTGTCAAAAAGCGGCCGCCGAAAAGACGATTTCCGAAAAAGCAGTTGTCAGAAAACGATTGCCGAAAAGACGATTGGCAAAAAGCGGTCATCGAAAAGGCGGTCGCCGAAAGGGCGGAAGCAAAGAACGAAATATTTTTACTGCAAGGATAGAAACTTTTTTGGCGCGGCACAGCTGCGCCAAAAGTTTTTTCCTTCGTTTGCAGGGGACGCATGGCGTGGTTTTTCAAAAAGGATTCAAACGGATGTAAAAGCGGAAAGAACTTTTGTAAAGGGCGGAGGAGAAAAAAGCGCCTGCTAAGGCGGCCGCCGATTTGAGAAGGCGGAGTTCTTTCCATCCGACGAGGAGTTTTCGGGGCGTTTTCGGGGAATATTTTTGAAAAATTCAAAAAATTGCTGCAAAACAGTGGAAAAATATGCGCAAAAAATGGTAAAATAAAAGAGATCAAAACGACAGTATCAAAAACGGGTGAAGGAGCAGAAAATGGTAAATATTCCGAAGGGCACAAAGGACGTCTTGCCCGCCGAATCGTATAAATGGCATTTTGTGGAAAAGACCGCGCGCGAGGTGGCGGCGCTGTATAATTTAAAGGAGATCCGCACGCCGGTCTTTGAGCATACCGAGCTGTTTTTGCGCGGGGTGGGAGATACGACGGATATCGTCAACAAGGAAATGTACACCTTTCTCGACAAGGGCGGCAGGAGCATCTCGTTAAAGCCGGAAGGTACGGCGGGCGTCGTGCGTTCCTTTATTGAAAACGGCCTTTCCAGCGGCGTTTTGCCCCTGAAAATGTACTATATAACGCCCGTATTCCGCTATGAGCGTCCGCAGGCGGGGCGGCTTCGGGAGCACCACCAGTTCGGCGTGGAGATCTTCGGCGGGAAAGATGCGGAAACGGACGCGGAAGTGATCCTGCTCGCCCGCGACTATATCGCGGCGCTGGGGGTAGAGGGAGTTGAACTCAACCTCAACAGCATCGGCTGCAAGCACTGCCGTCCGAAGTTCAACGAGGCGCTCAAAGAATACCTTCGCCCGCACCTTGGCGAGATGTGCGAGACCTGCCGTTCCAGGTTCGACAAAAATCCGCTGCGCATTCTCGACTGCAAGGAGGAAAAATGCTCCAAGATCAACGAAAACGCGCCGAAAACGGTGGATTTTCTCTGCGACGAGTGCAGGGAGCATTTCGAAAAACTCAAATCCATTTTGGACGCTTGCGGCGTAAAATACAAACTCAATCCGAAATTGGTGCGCGGACTCGATTATTATTCCAAGACGGTCTTTGAATTTGTGTCGACAAATATCGGTTCGCAGGGCACGGTTCTCGGCGGAGGACGGTACGATACGCTCATTGAAAATCTCGGCGGGCCGTCGGTTCCTGCCGTAGGGTTCGGAAGCGGCATCGAGCGGATGCTCCTTCTGATGGAAAATACGAAAAAGGAGATTCCGCAGGAGCTTCCCTTGCAGGTCTATATTGCCGGCATGGACGAAGCGGGGAGAAAGGCAGCCTTTTCGCTGGCGCAGAAGTTGCGGAAAGAGGGGGTGCGCACGGAGATCGACCATATGGCGCGCTCCGTAAAAGCACAGTTTAAATATGCCGGAAAAGTCGGGGCAAAGTATGTCGTGGTGATCGGGTCCAACGAATTGGAGAGCGGCGAATATACAGTCAAAAATATGTTGGATTCTTCCAGCGAAACGGTGGCGAAAGATAAAATTTCGGAGTATCTCAAAGAGAAGACGGTATGAAGGAAATTGCCCAGGTAGTCAAAACGACGGGAAAAATCGCCGTATTGCAGATCGAAAAGCACCCTGCCTGCGACGGCTGTAAAATTTGCGCGTTCAAAGACGGCAAGAGCCGGGTAAAAGTCAAAGCGCGCAATCTGGTCGGAGCAAAGGCGGGCGATCATGTGATCGTTTCGGCGGAAAAGGACAATCGGCTCCTCGCGTCCTTTGTTGCGTACATCGTGCCGGTGTTGTTTGCCTGTGTTGGGCTTTTGCTCGGCTGGCTGACGCTGAAAGAGGAAGTGTTTTGCGCCCTGTTCTGTATCGCGGGATTGATCGTCGGCTTTACGGCCGTCGCGTTGATCGACAAGCTGCTGTCCCGCACGCGGGGATTCGGTATGGAAGTGATCGAAATTGTCGATATTATAGGGGAAAAAGCGGATGAGGTGCGTGCGCTCGATCACACGGATGCACGAGAGAACGCTGGCGAAGCAGGGGCTCAAAACGGTACCAATACCGACGCTGAAAAAGCGGACGATACAATATTTTTCGATAAGGAGGAAGGAAAAAATGGTTGAAAAATTTGATACGGCGGCGTTTCGCGCCGCAATGGAGGAGAAGCGGACACTGGTCGTGGATTTTTTCGCGGATTGGTGCGGACCGTGCCGGATGCTCGCGCCCGTCATGGAAACGCTTTCGGAAGAGTTGTCCGAAAAGGCGGAGTTTGTAAAAATCGACGTGGACGACAATCCGGATCTTGCGCGCGAATATTCGATCATGAGCATCCCGTGCGTCATGGTGTTTAAAGACGGCGCTCTCGCGGGAAAGAATGTAGGCTATGCGCCGAAAGAAACATTAAAGGAATTTATTGAAAAAAGCATATGATTTAAAAATAAAGTTGTCCGTCAAAAAAGAAGCGGCAGGTATTGAAATTGATTTTCAGCGCCTGCCGCTTGTTTGTTGCCCTAAAACAAATTTTAAGGAGATATTTCATACTATGTATAAAAATATGCCGCTATTTTATAGTTTCAAAAAAAATAACGCAACAAAGCCAAAAATCATGCAATAGCCGAATTCTATGCGTTGACAGAGAAAGATCTGTCTGCTACAATGCCATAAAAGACTGATCGAAAAAAACGAGCGCGCACAAAAAAAGTATACGGTTTGTCGTTTTTAGGCTTTTGTATGTTTTTTGCGATAGTTTCCGCATATTTTTTGAAAGCCGAGAGGCAGAATGCGGCAGATAGTCGGCGGGCTCGGCCGCGCGTTCAAATAAAGTACAGAGGAGGTTTTTATGCAAGCACAAAAGAAGACGGGCAGAGTATGGGCAAGCAATATCCTGGCAATTTTGCTGCTTTGCGCCGCCGCGGCGGCATTCGGATTTTGGTGCAGAAGATCCGTGGCGGCGCAGGAAGAAAATGCGTTTGATTTTATAGCGAATGCGC
This sequence comes from uncultured Bacillota bacterium, assembly GCA_949283775.1. Classification (GTDB taxonomy): domain Bacteria; phylum Bacillota; class Clostridia; order Christensenellales; family Borkfalkiaceae; genus Borkfalkia. Next base: position 13,980 of record CASDTU010000037.1, on the reverse strand, counting down.
CTGACGAAAAGCGGGAATTTGCGGCCGGAAACGGCAGCGTCGTGTATGAACCGGCAGAGGCGGGCGCGCCTGCCAAAATTACGTTGCAGAACGCGACGCTTTCTGCGGAGCGGAAGGTCGATTATTGGACAAATTATACCTACGCCGCATTGGCGGCGACAGGCGATGTCGAATTGGTTTTGGTCGGAGAAAACTTTATTTATCCGAATGCGGAATATAGTTCTTCGGGACTGTTGTTTTATGACAGCAACGTTACCGTCAGGGGAGAAGGTTCGCTGACGATTGCTTTTGAAGATACGGCGGAAGTTACGACGAACAGCACCAAGCTCATCGAGGTCATCGGAAACTACGACGTTTTAAACGGTTTTGCCGAAGGTACGTTTGCGGACAGCGGAAACTTTACCTTGGAAAGCGGTACGCTTGTTTTAAAGGCGGATAAAGGTACGTTTGGCAACGGGTGCCTGACCGTTTCGAACACCGTTTCGGTCAAGGGCGGCAGCCTCAGCACATTTGCAAACGCGATGGGCCTGTATTCCGTCTATAAAGATATCGAAATTTCCGGCGGGACCGTGCAGTGCTCGGATTTCAGCGCCACAGGTCTGTTTGCGCGCCGCGGCGACGTGAAAATTTCCGGGGAAAAGACGAAGGTCAACTTGACCGGCAGGGAAAATAGGGGTTATACGGTGGGGATCAGCGCGGGCGATATGAGCTATTACGACGAGAAATTCCCCGAAGCCGGCAGCGTTTTGATCAGCGGCGGCAAAATAGAGACTGACGTGAGCATGATCGGCGTATTTGCGCAGTATCTGACGAGCAAGGAGGGGACCGGCAATATTGTTTTGACGGGCGGAGATCTCACCGTTACGGCGCGCGGCGGGACGGATATCATTGCAGGCGTCTATGCGCAGGGAGAGGAAGAGGACGAACAGATTTTTTCCGGAAATATCGAAATGCGGGGCGGTACAGTGCATATCGTTGCGGAAAACCAAAAGGGCGAGTATGCGATCGGCGTATACAGCGACGGAAATTTGACTGTTTCCGGAGCAGAAATATATGCGGAAGCGAAAAACAGCGCGCAAAAGACGGCGATCGGCGCCAATGCCGAAAAAGTGTTTCAGATAGAGAGCGGCGAAGTCACTTTGATCGGCGATACGGCGGCGGTCAATAAAGCGCCGCAGATCGGAGATTCTCTGGCGGCGACGGCGTCGGACAGCGTTTCGGGAGAAGGCGCGGGAGATTTTGACGCGGATCGCGTCGAGAACTATAAATATTTTGGGGCGCAGGAAAAAAGAATTATCGAAAGAGTGTCGGTTTTGGCAGAGAAGAACACGATCGAAGCAGGAAAAACGCTGACCTTTACGGCAAAAGTGGAAGGGAGCGGCAAATTCGATCCCGCTGTCACGTGGAGCGTTTCGGGTGCAAAGAGCGCGCAGACAACGATCGGTTCAAACGGCCTTCTGACGGTAGGAGAGGATGAAACGGCCGAAACATTGACGATCACGGCAACGTCCGTCCAGGACAAAGAGAAGAGCGGTTCGTACACGGTAACGATCGAAGCAGCCGCGACGGCGCAAGGGACGCAAGAGCCGAAGAAGGGATTGACGGGCGGTCAGATCGCGGCGATCGCCGCCGGGGCGGCCGCGGCAGTCGTTGCAGCCGGGGTCATCGGCATTGTCGTTTGGATGAAGCGCAAAAAAGAAAAGTAAAGCGAATGCGGCGCAAAAAAGGGCGCCGCGCGCCTTTTTTGCGCCCGAGGAAAGGAAACTTTCATGCCGCACGGAAAAGCGGGCGCCGTGCAGAGGGGCGCCGCAAAGATCTGTATGCGGGTCCGCTCTTTTAAAAAATCGGGCTTTGCTTTCAAGCGCCTTTCGCTCGTCGGCTTCTACAAACGCTCGTCGGCTTATAGAAACGGTCGGCAACTTATAGAAACGGTCGGCGGCTAATCCAAACGTTCGGCTGCTCATGCAAAAAGAATCTAGCGGCTGCGCGCAAGAAAATTTGCGCGCACCTTTTGTTTTTCTTGAAAAAAAGAAAAAATTGCGCTATAATAGTATTAAAAATGAAAACAAACTACAACGGAGAACGAACATGATTGATTTGACAACTGTTAAAAATGCGGATGCGGAAGTCTATGAAGCGATGAAAGCGGAGCTGGACCGTCAGCGGAACAACATCGAACTGATTGCGAGCGAAAACTTTGTTTCCCCCGCGGTAATGGCGGCGGTAGGTTCCCACCTTACGAACAAATATGCGGAAGGTCTGCCGGGCAAAAGGTATTACGGCGGTTGTCAATACGTGGATATCGTGGAAAATCTCGCGATCGAGCGCTGTAAAGCGCTGTTCGGCTGCGACCATGCAAACGTGCAGCCTCACAGCGGCGCGCAGGCGAACACGGCGGTGTATTTTGCGCTGCTCAATCCGGGCGATACGATTTTGGGAATGAATCTTTCCCACGGCGGCCATTTGACGCACGGTTCTCCCGTCAATATTTCGGGCAAATATTTTAAGATCGTTCCTTACGGCGTTTCCAAGGAAGACGAGCGGATCGATTACGACGCTTTGGAACAGCTCGCCGTGGAAAACAAGCCGAAGATGATCGTTGCGGGCGCGAGCGCATACCCGAGGATCATTGATTTTCCCCGTCTGAGAGAGATTGCCGATAAAGTCGGCGCCTATCTCATGGTCGATATCGCGCACATCGCGGGGTTGGTTGCGACGGGATTGCACCCTTCGCCCGTGCCGTATGCGGACATCGTAACGACGACGACGCACAAGACGCTCCGCGGCCCGCGCGGCGGCATCATCATGTGCAAGGAGCAGTACGCAAAGGCGATCGACAAGGCGGTATTCCCCGGCATGCAGGGCGGGCCGCTGATGCACGTCATTGCGGGGAAAGCGGTCGCCCTCAAAGAGGCTCTTTCGCCGGAATTTAAGAAATATCAGCAGCAAGTCGTTAAGAACGCGGCGGCAATGGCCGACGAATTCATCAAATGCGGCGTGCGCCTCGTGTCGGGCGGAACGGACAATCATCTGATGCTGGTCGATCTCCGCGACAAGAATATGACGGGCAAGGAGCTGGAAAAAATGCTCGACGAAGTGAATATCACGGCGAACAAGAACACGATCCCGTTCGAAGAGACGAGCCCGTTCATCACGAGCGGCGTGCGGATCGGCACTCCGAGCATCACGACGCGCGGCTTTAAAGAAGAGGATGCCCGCATGATAGCGCGCCTGATCGCGAAGATCATCGCCGAAAAAGAAGCGGCTTTCGATTACGTCCGCTCCGAAGTGAAAAAACTTTGCGATAAATATCCGCTGTATGCGAACGATATCCTGTAAAAATTGTATTTTTCGGCAGAAATTCAGGCGCAAACGACAATAAAAAAGATTTGACACGAGCGATCGGCTGTGCTATAATAACAGCCGAAATTCAAACGATTCTTTGGGGCGGGGCGAAATTCCCCACCGGCAGTAAAAGTCTGCGACAGGCGCAAGCCTCTGAACGGGTGCGATTCCCGTACCGACGGTACAGTCCGGATGTGAAAAGAATGTTTTTGTGTTTTGCGCGCACCTTTTCGATGCGCCTACAAAATCAAAAAAAACGCCCCGCAGTTCTGCGGGGTTTTCTTTTGTCCCCTTGGAAAATAGATTTTTTCGAGGTATGTAAGATGGAAAGAAATGCAGTGATGTCTGCGCGCAGCGCAGAAAAGGAACCTTTGGCAAGCGCGGCGACAGACGCAAAGGCGCAGAAAAAGGCAGACGAAACGGCGGAGAGCAAGGATGCGGCGCTTCTTGCGGACACGGCGCAGGAGACGCACCATGAGGCGGTTTTGACGGCTCCAAATTCGAAGACGGCAGGGCAGGCTGTTGAGAGCGCGACTGTAAATCAGGGCGGCAGGCCGCAAGCGGCGGCATTCTCGTCCGCTGCGGCAGATACGGCGGAAGAGGCGGAGCAAAGCGGCAAAAAAACGCGCTCCAAAGTCTATTTTACAGCGTCGCGTATCGCGAAGATTGCGCTTTTGTCGGCGCTCGCGTATGTGGTCACGTTTTTGGAATTTCCGATCTTTCCTGCGGCGTCCTTTTTAAAGCTCGACTTTGCGAATGTGTTCGTCTTGCTGGGCGGATTCATGTACGGGCCGATCGCGGCGATCGTGATCAGCGGCGTAAAGGAACTGTTATCCCTTTTGGATACGAGCACGGCAGGGATCGGCGAGATTGCCAATTTTTTATTGACGTTCAGCTTTGTGATCGTACCCGTAACGGTCTATCGCTTAAAAAAGGGACTCAAAACGGTCATCTTTACCCTTGCGATCGGCTGCGTCCTTCTGCTCGCGGCCGGACTTATTGCGAACCGCTATATCAATTTCCCGCTCTACGAGCAGTTTTTGGGGATGAATGCAAAAGACGCGTTTGCGCTTTTATGGGGGTATATCGCGGTGTTCAATCTGATCAAGGGCGTCGTCATCAGTTTGCTGACCGTGTTGCTCTATAAGAGAATTTCGTGGCTTTTTAAGAAATTTTAATTGCAAAAAGGGTAGAAATATACTATAATGAAAGAGGTTTTTGCGATAGCGGAAACCTCTTTGATTTTGTTTAGAGGATAAAAGATGAAGACTTTCAGTGCAAGGCAGACAATGGAATTTGCGCGGGAGTATGCGAAAACTTTGCGCGGCGGCGACGTGGTATTGTTGCACGGCGATATGGGCGCGGGGAAGACGATTTTTGTCAAGGGGATCGCTCTGGCGCTCGGGATCGAGGACGAGATCACGAGTCCTACCTACGCCTATATGAACGATTACGGCGGACTCTATCATTACGACTGTTATCGTCTGTCGAGCGGCGCGCAGGCGGAGGCGCTCGGGCTGTGCGATTATTTTTATGCGGGCGGGATCTGCGTGATCGAATGGCCGCAGAACATCGCCGACGTCCTCCCCGAACATTGCAAAGAGGTGTATATCACAAAGACGGGCGAAAACGAGAGGGAAATCGTATGCAAATGAAAAATTTTCTCGCGATCGATACGGCAAACGAATATCTCACGGTGATCGCGTCCAAGGGCGGCAAAGCGCAGATCACGTTCGAAGCGGATTGCGCGATGCAGCACTCCGTACGGCTCATGGACGCGGTGGAGGATACGCTCGCAAAAGCGGCGCTTTCGCCTGCGGAATGCGACTTTTTCTGTGCGGTTACGGGGCCGGGTTCGTTTACGGGTATCCGGATCGGCATTTCGGCGATCAAGGGCTTTGCGGCGGCGACCGGCAAACCGGTTTTGGGCGTAACGTCTTTTACGGCGCTGGCATATAATGCAAAAGACAAGGCACTTTCCGTCGTGCCGGCAGGCCGCGGCAGGTATTACGTTTGCGGCTTTACCAAAGAAAAGGAGATCTGCCTTGCTCCCTGCGAGGCCGACGAAGAGAAGATCGTATCGCTGGCAAAGGAATATATGCTTTACAGTTTTGCTCCGCTTCCGTTTGTGAAGGCGGAAAAAGCAGATCCCGCCGGCGGACTTTTAGCGGCGATCGAAGCTGTCAAAGAGACGGATTTCGGAAAATTGTCCGCCTTTTATCTAAAAAAGAGTCAGGCGGAGGAAGAGCGGGAGAAAAAGCAGAGCGGCTCACCTATCGGCCGCAAAGAATAAAGCGGCGTCCTGCGGCGCATCGGGGAACGATGCGGAAAAAATAAAAAAACAAAAGGTGCGTACGTTTGCGCGCAAAGGCAAAAAAAGCGGCGCCGAGAAAAAGCCGCTTTAATGGTAAAAAAGTTTGATACCGTAGCAAAGATTTTGCGCCGTGTTTGAAAGCAGACGGGATGGACGGGCGCAAAAAAGTGAGAAAAAACGAAGAGGGGTAAGACCGGACGATGGTATTTCGGGAATGGACGTACGAGGATATATATGCGATCGCGGAGCTGGAAAAACAGTGCTTTCGGGACGCATGGACGTACGGGATGCTGGCGGATTCTTTTTTCAGTGAGAACGTGGCGACGATCGCGGCCGAGGAGGGCGGAAAGGTCGTCGGATACGGCTTTATCGTTGCGGCGGGCGAAGATGCGGACGTCGCCAATATCGCCGTCGACGCGCAGTTTCGCAGAAAGGGTATTGCGCAGAAAATATTGGCGGCTTTGGAAAAAGAAGCAATCAGGCGGGGCGCCAAGCGATTGTTTTTGGAAGTGCGCGTTTCCAATGCGGCTGCAATGGCGCTGTATCTCAAATGCGGTTTTGTCGGAAAATACGTTCGGCCGCGCTATTACAGCGATAGGGAAGACGCGCTCGTGATGGAAAAAAGACTGAATACGCAGGGACAGAACGCTTAGCTTCGAAAGGCGGTATAACTTTGCCTTCAAACAGCCGGCTTGTCAGGATCGGATCAGGCGAGCAATGCAGGGCGCGATCCGATCGCAAAAAAGGAGGAACGTCCGTGCAGAGCGGAGAAGTTTCACTGATTCGTTGCGGAAGAGGAAAGGAGCTGGTATTCCTTCACGGATATCTGTCCAGCAAAGAAAGTTTTGCCTATCAGATCGAGTATCTGTCGAAGTTTTTTTCCGTTACGGCGTTTGATTTTTGGGGATTCGGAAAGAGTCCTTCTTTGAAAGAGGCGTGGTCGGTCGGCGACTATGCGGAAGCGACGCTTTCGTTGCTGCAAAGTTTAAAAATCGAACGATGCAATGTTTTGGCGCATTCTTTCGGCGGACGGGTGGCTCTGAAACTGCTTGCGAACAGTCCTCGGCTTTTTGACAAAGCGCTCCTGACGGGATGCGCGGGCGTATTGCCGAAACGGGGCGTTTCCTATCGTTTGCGCGTAAAGGCATACCGCGCGGTCAAAAGAATCGCGCCTTCGTTTGCGGAAAAAAAATTCGGTTCCGCCGAGTATAAAACGCTTTCCCCCGTCATGCGGGAAAGTTATAAAAAAATCGTCAACGAAGATTTAACGCCGCTGCTTTGCAGGATAAAGACGCCGGTTTTGTATGTTTTCGGCGAAAAGGATACCGCAACGCCGCCGTATATGGCAGAGATTTTACGGCAAAACACGCCGAACAGCGAACTCATTTACATGAAAGGCTGCACGCATTTTTGTTTTTGCGAACAGCCGCAGCTGTTTAATGCGATCGCGCGCGAATTTTTTATGGCATAGTTCCCTTGTTTTCTCGTTTGAATTTCCGGGCGGATGGCACATGGCTCCGATTTTTTACAGCGTTAAGAAAAGAACAAAAAACGGCAGCGTTAAGAAAAGAACAAAAAGCGGCAGGATAAAAAAAGACCGAAAGAGGAAGGATGCAGATGTTTACATTGAATGCGATAATTGAATATATCATTATAGCGATGGCGAGCGCGCTCTTGTACGGGGTGTGTGTATTTAAGCCGCTCGGCGCTTTGCAGCAGGCAGGATACAGCGGCAAGCGTTTTGCCGCATGGACGCGCAGGAAGGGGAATATGATCTATTCGCGCTACATTCTCCTTGCGTTTTTAACGGCGCTTTCGATGTTGGTGCTCGGGATTTGTTTTTCTTTTGCGGGCAAATGGACCGCATACATAGCGTTGATCCCCGTGCCGCTGTTTGTATACGTGTTTACTTTGGCGGATCGGCACGCTCTGAAAGTGCCCCTCGTTTCAACGCGTCGGGTTGTTCGGATCTATGTACTCAATCTCGTCCTGCTTGCGATCGTAAGTTTTGCGCTCGTAGTTGGCGGAAGCGCGGCGGCATATTATTCGGAGATCGCCATCATCGGGCATCTTCGCTTTTTGCTTTTAGCGGTGCTCCCGATCCTTCTTCCCTTGCTGTTGATCGCCGCAAATTGTCTGGAAAAGCCGATCTCGACGTCGTCGAACCGAAAATATCTGGAAAAAGCGCGCGAAAAACTTGCAAACGCTCCGTGCGTAAAGATAGCGATCACGGGAAGCTGCGGCAAAACAAGCGTAAAGAACTTTTTAGCGACGATTCTTTCGGCGCGGTATAGGGTATTGGCGACGCCGCAGTCGTTTAACACGCCGCTCGGAATTGCGCGTACCGTAGAAAGAGAGGACCTTTCAAAATACGACTTTTTGATCGCGGAAATGGGCGCGCGTTACAGCGGCGATATCCGCGAGCTTTGCGAGCTGGTGCGGCCCGATCACTGTATTTTGACGGGGATCTGTCCGCAGCACATGGAGACGTTCGGCAGCCTTTCGAAGATCATCGCGGAGAAAGGCGAAATTTTAAAGGGAACAAAGAAGGGCGGCTTTGCCGTCATCGGTCAGGACGAAAATACGGATACGCTGGATGCGGAAGGGGAAGGACTTATCAAAGTGTCTGTCGGCGAGCACGGCGAATTCGGCGCTCTGGATATCAAGAGCGGCGCAGACGGCATAACGTTCAAGCTGGCGTTGGGCATATTGCAGGTTGAAGCGCACAGCAAGCTGCTCGGCGCGCACAACGCGCAAAATATCGCGTTGGCGGCGGCAATGGCGTATAAATTGGGGCTTACCAAGGAAGAGATCTTGCAGGGGATCGAGCGGATCGACTATATTCCGCACCGTTTGCAGCCGATACAGGCGAACGGTCTGACCATTTTGGACGATGCGTACAACGCGAACATCCGCGGCGCGGCGGCGGCTGTGGAAGTGCTCAAAAAATTTGGCGGAAAAAAGTTTGTCGTAACGCCCGGCATCGTGGAGCTGGGGATCCTTGAAGAGGAAGAAAACGAGGAACTCGGCAAAAACCTTGTCGGTTTGGACTGCGTGATTTTGATCGGGGCAACTCTCGTATGCGCCGTCAAGCGCGGGTATCTCTCGGCAGGGGGAGATGCGGAAAAACTGCATATCGTGCCCTCCTTGGAAAAAGCGAAGGAGGTCCTCCTGGACGCAAAAGAGGGGGACGTTGTGCTGTTTTTGAATGATTTGCCCGATATTTACAACTGATTTTGCAGAGAAATCTCTCTTGCGGCCTGCCGCCATACGGCTGAGAGGAAGAGTAAAGATTTAAGAAAACAAAAGAAACACCGAAGCGGAAAGAAAAAAAGCGGAGGTGTTTTTTTCATGCAGAAAAACGTATTGGTTTTCTTCGGCGGAAGGTCGTGCGAAAATGAAGTCTCGATCATTACGGGCGTCATGGCGGCAAATCTTTTGGATGAGACCAAATACAGGGCGTATCCCGTATATCTGACGCAGAGCGGAGAGATGTATACGGGGGATGCACTTTTAGACGTGTCCGTTTACCGGCAGAAGCAGTATGAGCAAAAGGCGGAGAGGGCGTTGCTCGCGGACGGAAAACTGTTCTGCCGCCGCGGAAAAAAACTGAAAGAGCTCTGTAAAATCGACGTCGGTCTGAATTGCTGTCACGGAATCTGCGGTGAGGACGGCGCGGTGAGCGGACTTTTGGACGTAAACGGCATACCCAACGCCTCCCCCGATATGGCAGGCTCGGCAGTCTTTATGGATAAAGCCATGACCAAACTCATCGCTAAGGCGCTCGGGATCAAGGCGCTGCCCTTTTTCCGCATCGCGCAGCCGGAGTACCGCAAGCGCGGCGCGATGGCGATCCGCTGCATCGAAGAACGGCTCGGGTATCCGGTCATAGTAAAACCTGCGCGGCAAGGTTCGAGCATCGGAATTTCGGTCGCGGAAAACAGAGAACAGCTTGCAAAGTGCATTGAAACGGGGTTTGCGTACGATACGGTCTTGCTTGCGGAAAAATATCTCTCGCAGCGCCGCGAGATCAACTGCGCCGCGTATCGCAGCGGGGACGAACTTATCGTTTCCGAATGCGAAGAACCCAAGACGGAAAATAAATTTTTGACGTTTGTCGATAAATATTTGGACGGGGGAAAAGACAGGGCGAGCGATTTTCCCGCAAAAATAAGCGCGGCGCAGGCAGATCGGATCAAGGGTTATACCAAGCTGTTGTATCGCCGCATGAACCTGCGCGGCATCGTGCGTGCGGATTATATCATCAGCGGAGGAGAAGTGTATTTCAATGAAATGAACACGGTTCCCGGTTCGCTTGCCTGGTATCTTTTCTGCGATAAGATGTCGAAATTCAGCAATCTTTTGTCCGCTCTGATCGAACAGGGGATCTCGGAATTTTCCGAGCGGCAGGGGAAAAAGATGCTGCAAAATTGCGGCGTTCTCTCCGGCGCACCGGCAAAGGGCAGAAAGCGCAGGTAAAAACGGCAGTAATATCGACGGTACAAGCGGCGGCAAAATTGACGGTAAATCGGCAATAAAAATGACGGTCGGCAGCATAATCGACGGTAATATCGGCAGTAAAATCGGCAGCAAAATCCTTGTGAAGGCTTTTTTTGCTTAGAAAAGCGCTTTGAATTGCAATGCGCCCATTCGGCAGCGGAGTGCGCCGCGCCTTGCCGGCGCGCGCTCTGCGTGTCGGTTCAAAAGATCGATCGGAATATCCGGGGCAACGCGCGATAGAAAAATTGCGAGGGTAAGGCAAACGCTTGTAATTTTCCGCATTTTTTGATACAATAAACGGGAATGAAAATTACGAGGTATTGCGAAATGTCGAAAATCGGAATGAAAAACCCTGTTGTGGAGATGGACGGCGACGAAATGACGCGCGTTCTTTGGCAATGGATCAAAGAGGATCTTCTCTGTCCCTATGTGGATTTAAAGACGGAATATTACGATCTGGGACTTGTTAATCGCGACCAAACGGACGATCAGGTAACGATCGACGCGGCAAACGCGAATAAAAAATACAAAGTCGGCGTAAAGTGCGCCACGATCACGCCGAATGCGCAGCGCGTGGAAGAATATCATTTGAAGCAGATGTGGAAGAGTCCGAACGGCACGATCCGCCGTATTTTGGACGGAACGGTTTTCCGCGCACCCATTTTGGCAAAGGGGATCACCCCGTATGTTCCCGGTTGGACGAAGCCGATCGTGCTGGCAAGGCACGCGTACGGCGACGTGTATTCGGGCGTGGAAACGTGGGCGCAAAGGGGGCAGAAGGCATACTTGGTCGTGGAGGACGAACAGGGAAACGTTCAAGAAAAGCTCCTTATTCAGGATTTTCAAAAGGGGGACGGGATCGTGCAGTCCATGCACAACATGGACACTTCGATCGCAAGTTTTGCGCGTTCCTGTTTTAACTATGCGCTCGACCTGAAAATGCCCCTCTGGTTTGCGACAAAGGATACGATTTCCAAAAAATACGACCATCGTTTCAAAGATATTTTTGCGGAGATTTTCGAAAAGGAATACAAGGAAAAATTCGAAGCCGCGGGCATAGAATATATGTACACGCTGATCGACGACGCGGTGGCGCGCGTGATGCGTTCAAACGGCGGAATTTTGTGGGCGTGCAAAAATTACGACGGGGACGTCATGAGCGATATGGTCGCAACGGCATACGGCTCGCTGGGACTGATGACATCCGTTTTGGTATCTCCGGACGGCAATTATGAGTTTGAAGCGGCGCACGGTACGGTTACGCGCCACTATTATAAACATCTTCGCGGCGAAGAAACGTCCACCAATTCGGTCGCCACGATCTTTGCCTGGACGGGCGCGCTGGCAAAGCGCGGCGAGCTGGACGATACGCCGCAGCTTGTGGAGTTCGCCAAAAAATTAGAGCGCGCGACGATTCGTACGATCGAGGAAGGCGAAATGACAGGGGATCTAATTCCGCTGTTTAATGCGCAGGGGATCACGCCGAAAAAACTCGATTCCAGAGCTTTTTTAAAGGCGGTCGCAAAGCGGCTGGAAAACGAATAAAGCCGAAAAACGAATAAAAGAGTTGCAAAATAAGAAAACGAGCAGCCGGAAAAAGCTATGTGCTTTTTCCGGCTGCTTTTTAAAGGGCGAGCGGAGAGGAGAAATCCGTAAAAGATGTTTTTCCGCAGCATTTTTTCGGAGATCTTTTAAAATCGGCAAAGAAAGAGCGTCGGCTATCCGATCGAAGACGGGCGGAGGCGTTTTCAGCGGACAAAAGGGAGGCGGATGAATTTTTTTGTGCGCCGAAGCATACAATAAAGCGGCTATCTTAAAAAGGAAAGGAGTCGCTGTATGAAAAAATGGACAGGCGTTTTTCTCGCCGTTCTTGCCGTATGCTTGCTGTTTCCGCTTTTTGGCTGCGGCAAAGAGGAGCCGCAGAGGAATTTCTATGAGATCTCGGCGGTATATGACGAAGGCGCGCTGGACGCGCAGATGAATTTTACCTATTTCAATCAAACGGGGGAAGACATTTCTCTTTTGAAGTTTAACCTGTACGGAAATGCGTACCGCGAAGACGCGGAGTATAAGCCCGTTTCGAAAGCGTACGAGTCGAATGCGTATTATGCCGGGGAAAGTTACGGCGATATGCAGATCTTGACCGTTTCGGACTGTTTGGAGTGGGATATAGGCGGAGAGGATAAAAATATTTTGGCGGTCACGCCCAAAGAGCCGATTTCGCCGGGGGAAAGCGCTTCGTTTACGATCGAATATACTGTAAAACTTGCAAACGTAAACCATCGCACGGGGATCACGCAAAAGACGGTCAATTTAGGGAATTTTTATCCGATTCTCTGCGTGTATGAAAACGGAAAGTTTTACGAATGCAACTATTACTCTTCGGGCGATCCCTTTTACAGCGAGTGCGCGGATTACGGGGTAACCTTTACGGCGGACGCAAAGTATACGGTCGCATCGTCGGGAAAATGTACGGCCGCTTCGGCGGAAGGAACAAAAAAGACCTATACGTATACATTAAAAAATGCACGGGATTTTGCCATCGTTTTGAGCGATTCGTTCACGGCGGTGCAGGCAAAGAGCGGAAATGTCGCCGTCGCGTACTATTTTACGGACGATGCGCAGGCGGAAAAAAAGCTGGAGCTGATTTCGCGGTGTATTTCTTATTTTGGTGAGCAGTTCGGGCAATATCCCTACGAAACATATTGTGCGGTGCAGACGGGCTTTTGTTACGGCGGCATGGAGTATCCTGCGCTGACGATGATCGGGGATACGTTGGCGGAGGCGGATTCCGTCTATACGATCGTACACGAAACGGCGCATCAGTGGTGGTATGCGGCGGTGGGAAACAATGAAACGGAGCACGCATGGCTGGACGAGGGGCTTGCCGAATATTCCACGCTTTTATTCTTTGAACAATATCCGGAGTACGGCTTTACGCGCAGCGCCCTGATCCAAAGCGCGAAAAAGATGTATCAGACGTATTTTTCGGTGCAGACGCAGATCTTCGGCGAGGCCGATACGCGCATGACGCGCCCCCTCAACGCTTTTCAGGGCGATCTCGAATATGTCTGTCTGACCTATGACAAGGGGGTGTTGTTATTCGACGCGCTGCGGGAAACGCTGGGCAAGGAGCGTTTTTTGGCCGCGCTCGCCAAGTTTTATAAAAAATACAGCGGCAAGATCGCGTCGCCGCAAAACTTGAAAGACTGCTTTAAAAAAGGCGCGGCGGCAATCATTACTTCGTATGAAGACGGTACTGCGATTCTTTAATATTTAGCAGAGCCTATGATGGCATCGCGGAGCGGATGCGCTTAAATGCATACGAAAAAAAAGAGGCGGCTGAAAGAGTAAAAAGGGCAAAAATGAACCAAAACGCATATGTGTTTTGGTTCATTTTATGAAAAAGCGGTTGCTGTCATGGCGAACCATCAAAGAAAGCGGCTTTCGCGGCGAAACGCAAAATGACCGATCGAGAAGAAGGCAGGGTGAAAGCACAAAAAGGCGCGGCGGCGTAACTATTTACGCCGCCGCGCTTTTTTTGTCAAAGACAACCACTCACTGAGTGAGTGGATAAAGAGTTTATAACTATGGACAAAAATAAACTCCTGTAATACAATTGAAGCGACTGGCAATCGCAACAAAAGTAAAACAGGAGGTCTAATGAAAGACATAGATAGTTTAGCACATACGAAGTGGCGGTGTCAATATCATATCGTGTTTGCGCCGAAATATCGCAGGCAAATCATATACGGAAAGTATAAAGCGGCAATAGGAAAGATATTGCGGCGGATATGTGAGCGATGCGAGGGAGTGGAAAT
>CASDTU010000036.1 GCA_949283775.1 uncultured Bacillota bacterium | reverse complement strand
GTATGCCGCGCCCTTTTGTTTGCTAAAACATAGGGCGGCTGCAAACGGAAAGAAAAATATTGCCGGTTATTTTCGGTACTCGATTGACAACCCGAATGAACTGTGATATGATACAAAAAAATGCGGAAAATTTTTCCGTTTTGGTTGAGAGGTTAAAATGAATTACCAGGGGATCAATGAGCTATTAAAAAAAGCGCAGACATATTATGGGCGAAGAATTGCCGCGCAGCTGGATTTCGCGGCAGTTTTAAACAGCGAGAGCGAAAATCGTTATGAACAAATCGTATCACAGGCTGTGGACTATGCGTACGGCGAGTTTAAAAAGGACGGGGCGATTACCAAAGCCGCGGCGAAAAAGACGGAAGAGCTGCTGGAACCGCTTCGCGAAGTGTCCAAGAGTTATACGGTGCTTTGCGTTGCGCACGCGCATATTGACATGAACTGGATGTGGGGATATGACGAAACGGTCAATATCACGCTCGCGACCTTCCGTACCATGTTGCAGCTGATGCGTGAATATCCGGATTTTACCTTTTCGCAGTCACAAGCTTCCTGCTATAAGATCGTCGAAGAATACGATCCGGAAATGCTTAAAGAGATCCGTAAAAGAGTAAAGGAAGGTCGTTGGGAAGTAACGGCGACAAATTGGGTTGAGCTGGATAAAAATATGCCGAACGGCGAAGAACAGACCAGACATATTTTATATACGAAAAAATATCTGACAAAGCTGCTCGGAATCGGGGAAGATACGTTCACCGTGGATTTTGAACCGGACACGTTCGGCCACAATGCAAATATTCCTATGATCTTGCAAAAAAGCGGCGTAAAATATCTGTATCATTGCCGCGGAAACATTGCGCCCGCGCTGTACCATTGGAAAGCGGAAAACGGGGATAAAATTTTAGTTTTCCGCGAACCGACCTGTTATAATTGGGACGTAAAGCCCAATGATTTCCGCCATATTCCTGCCTTTGCGAAGGAATACGGCATCAAAAAGATCCTGCGCGTATACGGCGTGGGAGATCACGGCGGCGGCGCAACGAGAAAAGACATCGAGCTTTTCAAAGATATGCAGACGTGGCCGGCTGCACCGACATTTAAATTCAGCAGCTATCATGAATTCTTTAAGAGTGTGGAAGAGGCTGCTCCCGCTCTTAAAACGTTGGAAGGAGAGCAGAACTTCGTGTTCCGCGGCTGTTATTCCACGCAGTCCAAGCTCAAGGCGGCAAACCGCAAAAACAGGGAAGAGTTTTTCAAGACCGAACAGCTTCAAGCACTTCTTCTGAAAGAGGGGGAAACGCCTGTATCGCTGGAAGAGGCGTGGAGAGCGCATCTTTTCGGACATTTCCACGATATCATTACGGGTTCGGGGAAAGAGGCGACGCGGAATTATCAGATGGGCAAGGCACAGGAAGTGCACGCCCGCTTGGCGCAGGTACGCACCCAACAGCTGATAAAGCTCGGAAAAGAGATCGATACATCTGCGTTTAAGAAAAAGCAGAATGTGAAAGATTCGATTTCCTTCGGCGCGGGCGTGGGATACGGAAACACATTGTGTGCGGGAAACGGCGCGGAGGGGGAAAATCGGCTCTTCCTCGTGTATAATTACGGACCGGAGAGCGGAAAACAGGTGGCAGAGATTACGATCTGGGATTATGAAGGGTTGACAAAACACCTGCGCTTTACCGATGCGGACGGAAAAGAACTCGAATTTGAAATTCTGGACGCAGAGCCTTGGCCGTATTGGGGGCATTGGGCGCGGCGCGCATTGGTGAGCGTCGACGTAGCCGCTTACGGGTATGCCGTGATAGCGCTGCGAGCGGACAAAAACGAGATGACGCCCGTGGAATATCCGCCCATTTTCCAGCGCAGGGAAGATGTAACGGATTACGTTTTGGAAAACGAGTATATTCGTGCGGAATTTGACCGCAATACGACGGCTTTGGTTAGCCTTACGGATAAAGAGAGCAAAAAGACGTATACTGGCGAGGCTTTGGGCTGTTTCCGCTTTATCGAAGAGGAAAACAGTAAGGGAATGACCGGTTGGGTGACGGGAAACTATTCCAAGACAACGGATCTTTTGCAGGGCGGACGGATGATCGAAGGATCGCTCAAAAAAGGCGGCTTGAAAGAGTCTTTCCGCGCGCAGGCAGAATTTTCGCAGTCAGTGCTGGATTATACGGTATCGCTTGCAAAGGGAGATCGTTTCCTTCGAATACAGTGCGAATGCAATTTTTATGAGCGCGGTGGAAAGATGATCCCGCAATTGAATTACCGCTTGAAACTGGGACAGGGACTTCGCTATCGTTACGATATACCGTACGGGCTTTTGGAGCGGAAGGAAGAGGACGGCGACGTGGTCGCAAACGGCTTTGCCTGCGCGGACGCGGGAGAGAGCGCACTTCTTTTGACGACGGATACAAAGTACGGATATCGGGCGAACAAAGGAGAACTTTCGGTCGTTTTGCTGCGCGCGTCTTTTGATCCCGATCCGTATCCGGAAGTCGGAATGCACGAGTTTTCCATAGGGATCGGATTTGCAAAGGGAAGCGAAGCGCAGCTGATCCGTATCGCCTCTATGTTTAACCGCGGCGCGGAAGTTTTGGCGATTGCCCCGGGCGAGGGGACCCGTACAATGCGGGGCGAGCTTTTGAAGATAGAGGGCGACGCGGTGCTTTCCTCGATCAAAGCCGCGGAAGACGGGAACGGCAGGATCGTGCGCCTGTACAATCCGACGGAGCGCGACCAGAGCGTAAAACTTTGGATCGACGGAAAGCCCGTAAAGATGCGCCTCTGCACGGGGACGGAAACGATGATCGGCAAAGAGGAAGAAGAGACGGTTACGATCGCAAAAAAGGACGTCGTGACTGTAAAAACAGGCGAATTCTCAAAATAAGGAACGAAGGAGTAGGGCAGTCCGCAAATGCGGACTGCCCTACTCGTTTTTTTACGCAAATCATAGAACGCAGTTTTACGGAAAGATCATACAAAACAGAGCAGAAAATGCCGGCCGGTGCAGAGAAGATACAGTAGGTTAAAGGAAAAGTCGGCAAGGAGCAGAACAATAAAAAAGAGGGAGATTTGTTTTAAAAATGCGGGGGATACGCGCCGTACGGCTCTTTCCAATAAGGGCCAGACGAAGACCATGGCAAACGTGATGATCCCGCCCCAAACGAGGGATTTTTTCAGACAGACGTATCCGAAAAGATTGTACGCATAGGCGGTATAGTTCCACAACCGTATCCCGAAACAGGTATCGAAAAACCAGGCGGTCAGATATTCCGCTATCGTCGGTAGCAAGGTAACGAGTATATAGTACAAGAGGAAAAGCCCGATCCGAGCCGATGCCCGCGGGAAAAGTGAGAATTTTTCCGCACGCCGAAAGATTGGCTGCAATCGGCCCCGCGTGGGGGTGCCGACGCAGAGATAAACGGCCGCGACGGTGAAGCCGTAAATGGTGCACAGCGGCAAGGTCAAAAAGCCTCTGTCCGCCAGACAGTCCCATCGGAACCAAAAGTAAACGGTTTCCATACACCAACCGATCCAGGATATCAAGAGGAACAGGACGGTCAGATGCCAAAAAGAAAGTTTTCCCCGTCTGTTTATCAAATTGAAATACAAAAAAGAATCGTTCATACAGTTTCAGGAATAAGATGCGGAATATAAAGCCGCAGAATGGAAAGTAACGCCGCAAGTTTATTTTTGCTGATTGGATTGTAAATATACATGAAATATCTTATCCCGTTATAGAATAAAAGGGAAAAAAGCAAAATGAAATTTTGTTATACGTGCATGGAAAATGATTTATTTCAACAATAAAAGATGATTTCGTAATATATAGAGAAGTTTTTATTAAGTGAGCATTCAATATTGACTTTTAAATTACTTTTCGCTATAATAAGATTTAGGAAATTGAAGCATATTATAAGAAAACAAGTTATAAGAAATTAAGTAAATTTAAAAAGTTAACCGAGCGGATAAACGAGGAGTTTAATGCTTTACGAAAAAATAGAGAATTTGCGCGAAAGAACTGTACTGATACGAAAGACGACGGAGTTTTTTGAAGGGGAGCTTTATCCTGTTTTTTATGCTTGTTTGGTCGTTCTGTGTTCGTTTACGGGAGCGGAACTGCCGTTTTATGCAGTGTCCGCCGTTATAGTCGTGTATACGACGATTTTTTGCAGGGATACGAAATCGCTGATCGTGCCGCTCGTTTTGGCGGTATATGCGATCAGTCAAAAACATACGCCGCAGCCGCCGTATAATTCCGATTTTTTGTACCGCCCGTACGTTCTGGCAATTTTGGGCAGTCTGCTGGCGCCGGCGTTTGCGGCCATGCTCTTCCGCCTGATCGCGTATAAGGGGACGGGCAATGTTTTTCGTACAAAGACGAAAGCACGTTTCGGGCTGTTCGCTTTGGGCGGCACCATCATTTTGAACGGTATTTTTTATTCCGGATATACGATCGGAAATTTATTCTTCGGCATCGGGATCGCTCTGTCTTTTGTCTATTTTTATATTTATTTTTACAACACGCTCGAATGGAACGAGAAGACGGCCGTGTATGTGGCTCGGATCTTATTGCTTGCGAGCGCTGTGATCATGATCCAATTTTTGGAGCTGATTCTTTTTGATAAACCGGACGATAAATTGGAGCTGGTTTTAGGCTGGGGAATGAGCAATAACATAGGCGGAATGCTTGCGATGTTCATGCCGGCAAGTTTTTATTTGTCGTATAAAAGCCGTTTCGCTGTTTTTTACTATATATTTGGATTTGTAATATTTTTGTGTATCATTCGCACGATGAGCCGGACGTCTTTGATCACGGCGATCGGGATTTTGCTCGTGTGTATGATCTTACTGAGCGTCAAAGGGAAGCATACCCGTTTCGTGCGGACGTTCAACGCATTGGTTCTATTGACTGCCGTTCTGTTTGTGTTGTTCCCCAATAAGTTTGGCGATGTGATTCAATATTACATTGAAAGGGGATTGGACGATTCCGGAAGAAAAGAGATTTGGGAAAACGGAATAAAGAACTTTTTGCAGGCCCCGATTTTCGGTTCCGGTTTTTATACGCCGATCGCTCCCGATTGGTCGTATAATGTTGAAAATTGGATTTTTCCGGATATGTATCACAACACGTTTGTTCAATTGCTGGCTACATGCGGAGTCGCCGGAGCGGCGGCATATCTTTTTCATGTGGCGCAGGGTATGACTCTGATTTTTACGAAAGTTACGGAAGAGCGGATATTTGTCTTTTTGGTGATCCTCTCGCTGAGTCTTTTGAGCCTGGCAGACAATCATTTGTTCCATGTTTTCCCGACACTCGTGTATTCGATGCTGTTTGCGCTTTCGGAAAAAGATTACGAAAGCGAGAAGAGAAAGGCCGCTCGGACGGCAAGTGAGTTGCCGCTGCAAACAGAACGGAAATAAAAAAGAGTAAAAACGGATAAAAGGAAGATAGAAAGTCCTAAGGAAAGGGTACAGAAAGAGAGGAAAGAGTAGAGAAAAAATTTGGGTGAGAAGAGCTGCAAATTTGCGCGAATATGTTTACAAAGATCGGCAAAGACAGCGGCAAATGTTTCGGGAGGAAAAAATGACAAGTTTGCAAGATGCAAAAATTTCGGATCTGTATGATCTGACACATACGAGAGCAGGGGACTTTTTGTCGCGTTACGCATATCCGTGGGAGGCGCTGGGAGGAATCAAGGAGTATATTCTTTCGTGCGGCTCCCTTCTTGCCGAAGAGGGATTTACGGAAATTTCTCCGCAGGTCTATGTGCACAAGACGGCGAAGATCGCGCCGACGGCATATTTGGTAGCGCCCTGCATCATTGGTGCGGGGACGGAAGTGCGCCACTGCGCGTTTATCCGCGGAAGCGCTCTTGTCGGGGAAAACTGCGTGGTCGGAAATTCTGTCGAGTTGAAGAACGTCATTTTGTTTGACAACGTGCAGGTGCCGCATTTCAATTATGTGGGGGACAGTATATTGGGATATCGCGCGCATTTGGGCGCGGGGGCGGTAACGTCCAATGTAAAGTCGGACAAATCGCTCGTGGAAGTGCGGTTTGAATCGGAAAGGATCAAAACAGGCCTAAAAAAATTCGGCGCAATGGTGGGGGATTTTGTAGAAGTGGGATGCAACAGCGTTTTAAATCCCGGCACGGTCATCGGCCGCAATACGAACATCTATCCGCTGTCGAGCGTACGCGGGTTTGTGCCTGCAAACAGTATCTATAAACGAGCGAACGATATTGTCGTAAAAACCGAGAACAAGTAAGTTTGCGTTCAAAAGAGATCGTAAGAAAGTTAAAAAAAAGCAGAAGAAAGTTAAAAAGCGAAAGAAAATTAAAAAAGATACATGGAGAAAAAAGATGGGAAGATATTTCGGAACGGACGGTTTTCGCGGAGAGGCAAACAAGACGCTAACGGCGGAACACGCTTATAAAGTAGGGCGATTTTTGGGGTATTATTTCGGAGAATTAAAGCGCCGGAAGGGCGACGATACGCCGGCGAGGATCGTGATCGGAAAAGATACGCGGCGGTCGAGCTATATGTTTGAATACACGCTGATCGCCGGGCTGGTCGCATCGGGTGCCGACGCCTATATGCTGCACGTTACGACGACGCCTTCGGTCGCATATGTGACGCGGGTGGATGATTTTGACTGCGGGATCATGATTTCGGCGAGCCATAATCCCTATTATGACAACGGTATCAAGCTGATCAGCAACAGCGGCGAAAAAATGGACGAAAAGACGATTTCGCTCGTGGAAGATTATCTGGACGGAAAATTGGAACTTTTCGGCGAGGAGATAAAGGAGATCCCGTATGCTCTGCGGGAAAAGATCGGGAAAACCATCGATTACGCATCGGGCAGGAACAGATACATCGGATATTTGATTTCACTCGGTATGTATTCTTTTAAAGGGAAAAATGTTGGTTTAGACTGCGCAAACGGGTGCGCTTGGAATATCGCCAAGAGCGTTTTTGAAGCGTTGGGAGCGAAGGTAACGGTCATCAATGCGCAGCCGAACGGTTTTAACGTCAATAAAGACGCAGGTTCCACGCATATCGAAGGGCTGTGCCGTTTGGTCAAAGAACAGGGGCTGGACGTAGGGTTTGCGTATGACGGGGATGCGGACCGGTGCCTCTGTGTGGACGAAAATGGGGAGGTCGTGGACGGCGATAAGATTTTATATATTTACGGAAGATATATGAAAGAGCGCGGAAAGCTTCTCACAAACACGGTCGTTACGACGATTATGAGCAATTTAGGGCTCTACAAAGCGTTCGATGAAATCGGTATCGAGTATGCAAAGACGGCAGTCGGAGATAAATATGTCTATGAATATATGCAACAGCACGGTTGCCGTATCGGGGGCGAACAATCGGGGCATATCATATTTTCCAAATATGCGACGACGGGCGACGGCATATTGACCAGTTTAAAAGTTATGGAAGTGATTATGGCGAAAAAAACGACGCTTTCGGAACTTGCGGCGCCTGTAAAGATTTATCCGCAAGTAGTCGTAAACGTGAAAGTTTCCGATAAAGAAACAGTCCGCGAAGATGCGGACGTGCAGGAAGCGGTGCGGCAGGCAGAAAAAGTGCTTGGACAAGACGGCAGAATTCTGGTTCGGGAATCGGGAACGGAACCGGTCATCCGCATTATGGTAGAAGCGAAGGATAAAAAAATCTGCGAAGATCTTGCAGGGCTGGTCGTAAAGAAAATACAGGAAAAAGGTTTTACAGAGTAGGAGTTTGCCATGTGCGGGATAGTTGGATATATCGGAAAAAAACAAGCGGCGCCCATTTTGCTGCAAGGTTTGGAGAAGCTGGAATACCGCGGCTACGATTCTGCGGGGATTGCAGTGCGCAGTCCGGAGGGAAGGATCACGGTCATCAAGTCGAAGGGACGTTTGAAAAATCTGGCAGCGAAGACGGACGACGGAAGATCCGTAGCCGGTTGCTGCGGCATCGGTCATACGCGCTGGGCCACGCACGGCGAGCCTTCGGAGATCAACGCGCATCCGCATTTCAACGATGAGCGGACGATCTTTGCCGTTCATAACGGGATCATCGAAAATTATACGGACTTACAGCAAAAGCTTTTAAAGAGCGGATATTCCTTTTATTCGCAGACGGATACGGAAATTGCCGTAAAACTTCTCGATTATTATTATAAAAAATGGAAGGATCCGCTGGAGGCTTTTGTAAATTTCATGCTCCGTGTTCGCGGGTCCTATGCCATTGCCGTGATGTTCAAGGACTATCCGGAAGAGATTTTTGTGGCAAGGAAGGACAGTCCCATGATCCTCGGCATCGGCAAGGGGGAAGCCTTTCTGGCTTCGGACGTGCCTGCCATTTTAAAGTACACGCGGGACGTATACTATGTCGGAAACATGGAAATCGCGCGGTTGAAAAGCGGCGGCGTCGATTTTTATGATTTGGATAAAAACGAAATAGTAAAGCAGCCTGTTCGCATTACGTGGGATGAAGAGGCGGCGGAAAAGAGCGGCTTTAAGCATTTCATGATGAAGGAGATTCATGAACAGCCCAAAGTTGTGCAAGATACCGTCAATTATGTTGCCGCAGCAGACAAGATCGATCTTGCCCAGGTGGGGCTGTCGGATGAGATCATTCGTTCCACGGAGGAAATTTGGATCGTGGCGTGCGGGTCGGCATACCATGCCGGCGTAGTGATGCAGTATGTGACCGAAGATCTTGCGCGTATACCCGTACGGGTAGAGCTTGCGTCGGAATTCCGGTATCGCGATCCCATTATAAATCCGAAAACGCTGGTCGTCGTGATCAGCCAATCGGGAGAGACGGCGGACAGCCTGGCCGCGCTTCGGGAGGCAAAGAGCAAGGGCGCCAAAACGCTTGCGATCGTGAACGTGGTAGGCTCTTCGATTGCGCGCGAAGCGGACATGGTCTTTTATACGAAGGCGGGTCCCGAGATTGCGGTCGCGACGACGAAGGCGTACAGCGCGCAACTGATTGCCGGCTATCTCATCGCGATGCAGTTTGCCTTTGTGCGCGGGGTTATAGAAGAGTCGCGGTATGAAACACTGATTGCGGAGCTGAAAAATCTTCCCGATAAAATTTCGTCGGTCTTGGAAAACAAAGAGGCGATCCAAAAGTTTGCGACGAAGATCGCCAACGATCAGGATATCTTTTTTATCGGCAGAGGGATCGACTATGCCGTGAGCATGGAAGGCAGTTTAAAACTGAAAGAGATCAGCTATATTCATTCGGAGGCGTATGCGGCGGGGGAGTTGAAACACGGTACGATCAGTTTGGTGGAAGACGGAACCTTAGTCGTCAGCGTATTGACGCAGGATCGTCTGTTGGAGAAGACGCTGAGCAACATGGTGGAGGTAAAGAGCCGCGGCGCCTATTTGATGGCTTTGACATCGGCGGGAAACTATTTTGTGGAAGAAAAAGCGCAGTTTACCGTTTATATTCCGAAAACGGAGAAACTGTATACGGCAAGTTTATCAGTCATTCCTTTACAGCTGCTCGCGTATTATGTCAGCGTTGCCCGCGGGCTGGACGTGGATAAACCGAGGAATCTTGCAAAGAGCGTTACGGTTGAATAAAGCCGAGAGCGGCAAAAAAGCGCTGCTTTGCAAAACGGGTATTTTATCCGTCAGGGAGAAATTATGTCTAAGTTATTTCAGAATAAAAAGAAATTTCTTTTTATAGTAGTGTGTGATTATATTGCGCTATTGGTATCGATGTTGGCGTCGATGCTGATCGTGCAGGCGAAGATACAGTGGACTTTAGATTTGTTGTACTGGTTTATCTTCAATGTTTTTGCCGTCGGGTTTTTCTTTATTCTGTTTCGGTTGGATGCGGTATCCTTGCGCTCGGTTGGCATTTTCGACACATTGAAAATAATTGCGGCTTGCCTGTGTTTATTTTTGATCAATTTGATTTATGCTATAATTACGAATACGGTCTGTACGGTGCGTACGAGTATTCTGTTTTCCTTTATTTTTACGATATTTGTTCTGCTGATCCGGTATTCCAAAAGGATCATAACGGCGCTGCGGTATGTATCGCAGAGCGGGAAGCAAAAGATCCGCGCAATGATCGTAGGCGGCGGAGATGCCGGTACGATGCTGATCCGCGAGATACAGACAACGGACAAGATAGCGTATAAACCGGTCTGTATCGTGGATGACGATCCCGTCAAATTGGGGACGAGGATCGGCAACGTAAAAATTGTCGGGACAACAAAGGATATCAAAAAATTTGCCGACAGCTACAATATCGAAGAAATTTTGATTGCAATGCCGTCCGTGCCGAAAAAGAAAATTCAGGAAGTTTTCGACATTTGCAAGACGACGAAATGCAAAGTAAAGATTTTGCCTGGGATCTATCAGATCGTGAGCGGCGACGCGAGCGTATCGGCGCTGCGGCCGGTACAAATTGCCGACTTGCTCGGCCGAGAGCAGATCAAGGTAAATCTTGACGAAATCATCGGATATATAGAAGGGCGAGTTGTTCTCGTAACGGGCGGCGGCGGATCTATCGGCAGCGAACTTTGTCGTCAGATAGCGAGGCACAATCCGAAACGGCTTATCATTCTCGATATTTACGAAAACAACGCCTATGACATAGAACAGGAATTAAAGAGAAGCTGTCCGAACGTGGCTTTATTGACATTGATCGCAAGTATTCGGGATAAAAAGAAAATCGATGACGTTTTCTTGAAATATCGTCCGGAGATCGTATTCAATGCGGCGGCGCATAAGCACGTGCCGCTCATGGAGACAAGCCCGAACGAAGCGGTGAAAAATAATGTTTTCGGCACGCTAAACGTTGCAAAGAGCGCGGATAAATATGGAGTCAAAACTTTTGTGCAAATTTCGACGGATAAAGCGGTCAATCCGACGAATGTTATGGGTGCGACGAAGCGCATTTGCGAAATGATCATACAGACGATCGGAAGGCGCAGTCAAACAAAGTTTGTTGCGGTTCGGTTCGGCAACGTGCTTGGGTCCAACGGATCGGTCATTCCGCTTTTTGAAAAACAAATTGCGGAAGGCGGGCCTGTAACGGTTACGCATAAAGATATCATTCGGTATTTTATGACGATTCCGGAAGCGGTTTCCCTCGTCTTGCAAGCGGGAGCATATGCGCAGGGCGGGCAGATTTATGTTTTGGATATGGGGGAGCCGGTCAAAATCTATGATTTGGCTTATAATTTGATAAAACTTTCCGGTTTGGAACCGAATGTGGATATAGAGATAAAATGCACGGGCCTTCGGCCGGGAGAAAAGCTGTTTGAAGAGCGTTTAATGGATGAGGAGGGCTTGCAGACAACGGCTAACGGATTGATCAATATTGCAAACCCCATCGATATCGACGAAGGATTTCTTTGGGCGGAACTGGATAAATTGCAAAAAGCCGTTCTCGTCGAAGATTCCAATATTCGCGCTTTGATCGGGGAATTGGTAAAAACGTATAGACCGTCCGACAACGGAAAATAGGACGAAAACGAATTTATAAGTATAGGAGATTTTATATGGAAAACGAAGAAGTTGGATTGACGTTCGGAGATATTTTTCATATTTTATGGAAAAAAATCTGGATAGTATTGATTGTGTCGGTTGCCTTCGCGATTGTATTTTTTTGCGTCGTTCAGTTTTGGTATAACGAGAACCAGAGAAAATATGTTTCGACCTATTCTATTTCTTTTCCCGGATTAAATTTAGGGCTGTATCCGGACAGCTCGGTATACAGGATCGAGGATACTATTTCCCTGGAAATTTTGAATCAGATCAAAGAAGAGGCCGACGGGGCGTTTGATTCGATTGATATTGAAAAGATGATCCAAAAAGACGGAATATCGATTTCCGAACAAAAAGTTTCCAATTCGAAAGATACGGAGTCGGAAGTTCTTGTTACGTTGGTGATGGACGGGGTTTATTTTGAAAGTAAGCAGCAAGCGCAAGATTTTGTAAGAGAGGTCGCGCAATATTCGATCAAACATGTGCAGGATATCGTTGAGGGGATTACTTACGATACCTATTTGAACAATTATAACAGCGGATTGGCGACGTCGTATGAACAGAAAGTAAATTATTTGATTGCGCAGCAGAAGTATCTTTTAAATTTTTATGACGTCATGATTTCTTCAAAAGGCGCGTATTATACCGTTTCCATACAGGATGAAAACGGTACGTCCGTGGTTCAAACTTTGGATTCCTATCGCACCAACTGTTTGGAATCGTTCAATGAAACCGTTCAGCAAGCTGTTTTGGAAGAATTGGAAGTCAAGGGATACATTTATGATCTCACGGCATACAAACAGGAGTCCGTCTATCGCACGGAAGTCCTGCAAGGGCTGGTCGATCGTCTGGATCAGGAAATAGCGCAGTTAAAAGTTTCCCGCGAAGAATTTGTGGAAGAAGGGAATCAGGATCTGGTAACGATGGTCGATAACAAAATTATGAAACTGACCGATGATAAAATTGTGTGTTTGGTGGAGATGGCTCAGATCGTATCCAATAACAAACTGACGGAGCAGCAAAATCAAGACAAAAACGCAAGTTTCGAAGCCCGTTTAAACACGTGTGCGGATCTCTTAAAAGAACAGACGGAAATTTTGCAAAAAGTCCGCGTGCAATTTTTTGAAAAAGAGTCGTATTTCCATATGCAAAAGAATCAGCTGGAAGAGGGCGGAGGATTCAGTTCATTGCTGGCGGCTTTCGGCGGATTTATTATCGGTTTGTTGGGCGTCTGTATTGTTATTTGTATCGTCGACTATCCGAAATATAAAAATCAAAAAAACGAGAAAACTTTGCCGGCAGGAGATGATTCGGTAAAAGATTAGAAATTTGTATGCGAACGGGCCGTATCGTCATGCTATAAAGTATACTGTAATTGGATAACAGAAATACGTAGAAGGAAGTTGAAGGAAAAAATTATGAATATACGATTTTCGCCTCCGGATATTTCCGAGAGCGAAATAGAGGAAGTTGTGGATGCGCTGCGTTCGGGTTGGATCACGACCGGGCCGAAAACGAAAGAGTTTGAAAGGCAGATCGCCAGTTATTGCGGTACGGAAAAAGCCGTATGTTTAAATTCCGCAACGGCAGGGTTGGAACTCGTATTAAAAATTTTAGGTGTCGGAAAGGGCGACGAAGTGATCACGTCCGCCTATACGTATACGGCAAGCGCGAGCGTGGCGGAGCACGTCGGAGCAAAGATCGTTTTATGCGATATCGATCCGTCCGGTTACGAAATGGATTATGACAAATTGGAAACATTGATCACGGAAAAAACAAAAGTGATCATTCCGGTCGATATTGCGGGGATCGTTTGCGATTATGAGCGCGTTTATAAGATCGTAGAAGCGAAGAAAACGCTGTTTCGGGCAAGAAACGGGCTGCAAAATTTATTTGGCAGGATCATCGTGCTTGCGGACGCGGCGCACAGTTTCGGCGCGGAGAGAAGCGGAAAGCGGAGCGGAACGTTTGCGGATTTTACGTCTTTCAGTTTTCACGCCGTCAAAAATCTGACGACGGCGGAAGGCGGCGCCGTCGTCTGGAAAAGCAGAAAAGATTTAGACAACGAATGGCTGTATAAACAATTTATGCTGTGGTCTTTGCACGGCCAAAGCAAAGACGCTTTGGCAAAAAATCAGCTCGGCGCATGGGAATACGATATTTCTCTGTTAGGGCAGAAATGCAATATGACGGACATCATGGCTTCGATCGGGCTTGCGCAGCTGAGGCGGTACGATGCGCTTTTGGCGCGCAGGCGGGAAATTATTGAAAAGTACAATGCCGCAATTCGCCCTTTTGCGCAGGTTTTGGATCATTACGGTCCTGATCACAGAGGCAGCGGACATCTGTATCTCACAAACGCATATGCGATTAAAAATGCGGAGGTTCGCAATACTGTGATCGTAAAACTTGCAGAGAGCGGCATAGCGGCAAACGTGCATTATAAACCCTTGCCGATGCATACGGCTTATCGGAATTTGGGCTTTTCGATTGCGGATTATCCGATTGCGTATGAGCGTTTCAGTAACGAAATTACATTGCCGCTGCATACGTTATTGACAGATGAAGAAGCGGACTATGTCGTTGAGCAGTTTATTCGTATTTTGAAAGCGCTGTAACGGCGGAGGTATCTATGGAAAAGAGCAATTTAACGGCAAAAGAGAGGGAACGCAGCTTAGACAAAACAGAAAATTGCAGCAGGGAAGAGACGGAGAATGCGGCGCGGCCTGAAAGTGATATTTATTCGGATATCGATTTCGATGCGCTCATGCGAAAAAAGCGGGTTGCGCTGTTTTTTAAACGGGCGTTTGATCTTTTCGCTTCCGGGCTGGGGCTGTGCGTATTGATTCTGCCGTTTTTGATCTTGGCGTTTCTCATTCGCGTCAGTTCCGAAGGGCCGGTCTTTTTCAGACAGGTGCGCGTCGGTAAAGGCGGAAAGGAATTCCGGATATTTAAATTTCGCACTATGGTTGCGGACGCGGAAAAACGGGGATTGCAGATAACCGTCGGGCAAGATGCCAGGATAACAGGTATCGGAAAATTTTTGCGAAAAACAAAATTGGACGAATTGCCGCAGCTGATCAATGTGTTTTTCGGGCAGATGAGTTTTGTAGGGCCTCGGCCGGAAGTGCCGAAGTATGTCAATTTATACGATGCGTATCAAAGGAATATATTGCGTATTCGTCCGGGCATAACCGAACTTGCGAGTATTGTCTACCGGAACGAAAGCGAAGTTTTAGAAAAAAGTGAAAATCCCGAAGAAACATATATTCATGAAATCATGCCCGAAAAGATACGTTTGAATTTGCAGTATATGCAAAAAATGAATGTGTTTTATGATGTATATTTAATTTTGAAAACTTTTTTTGCGATAATAGGGTGAAGAGTATAATGAAAGATAGCTGTGATTTAGAAAGGACCGCTGCCGTTAAAGTGAGCGTCATTGTACCGTCTTATAAGAGGCCGAAGGAACTCTTTGCGAGAGCGATCGAATCACTGCTCGCGCAGACATATGAAAATATAGAGATCGTTGTTGTGGACGATAATGCAAAGCCGGAGCATACCGCCTATCGGGCCGCGTTGTCCGCATACATCCGCGGCTTAAACAATGAAAAGATTCGGTACGTACAAAACGCCGAGAATTTGGGCGGGGCGGAATCAAGAAATGTCGGGATCCGACATTCAACCGGGGAATACATTACTTTTTTGGATGATGACGACAGATATTTAAAAAATAAAGTAAAAAATCAGCTTGAATTTATGCTCGAAAACGACTTGGATATGTCTTTTACCAATATCGTGATTTGTAACGGGGAAGAGAAGGTCGTCGATTTTCGCGAACACAGCGGGATAAAGAGTTTTGATAACGATACTCTTCTTCGGTATCATCTGACGAGGCAAATAACCGCAACGAATACGTTTATGTACAGACGGGAAGCGCTGCTTAAAATCGGCGGATTTGTCAACGTTCCGGTGGGGCAAGAATACTATTTGATGTACAACACGATCAAGGGCGGGTTGAAGATCGGCTATCTCAACGATAACGGCATGATTTTATATCGGGAAGGGCAGGAATGCATTTCAAACGGCGCGAACAAGCTGAAAGGCGAAATGAACGTGTATGAGTTCAAGAAAAAAGAATTCGGCGTGCTCTCGCGCGGAGAAAGGATGTATGTGCGGTTTCGGCACCATGCGGTATTGGTCGTGATTTATCTTCGGTATAAAAAATATTTAAAAGCAGCGGGACAGGCGTTCGTTGCGTTTTTCTGTTCGCCGATCGATGCCGTAAAAGAATTTTTTTCTTTTTTCAAAAAAAGAGCGGACGTGAAAATAGAAGAATAAAATCGTCAGTCCGAATCAGGTTTGCTCGTTGACAGACCAACATGAAAAACGGCGCCGGCTGTTTCGGAAATAGGAGTACGGCTTGTGAAAAAA
This sequence comes from uncultured Bacillota bacterium, assembly GCA_949283775.1. Lineage (GTDB taxonomy): Bacteria > Bacillota > Clostridia > Christensenellales > Borkfalkiaceae > Borkfalkia. The sequence continues at coordinate 26,998 of CASDTU010000036.1, read as the reverse complement.
GTATGCGTAATAGGGCATTTTGCTTTTGGAAAAAATTTACTGAACGGTCAGACAGTCAAAACGAAGATCGTTACGGAAGAATTGGAAAAAAGATTTACGCAAAAGCAAGTTTTAAAAATAGATACGCACGGCGGGGCATTGTCTCTTCTGAAAGCGCCGTTTCAGGTATTGAAAGCGCTTTTAACGTGTAAAAATATAGTGATTTTGCCGGCGCATAACGGGCTGCGCGTATTTGCGCCCCTTCTTCGCTTTATGAGATGTTTTTTCAAGGGCAGGAAACTGCATTACATTGTGATCGGCGGGTGGCTTCCCGAATTTGTAAGTAAAAGAAAGGCGTTGAAAAAATCGTTGATGAAGTTCGATTCGATTTTTGTAGAAACCTCCACGATGAAAAAAAACCTTGAAAAAGCGGGATTTTTGAATATTCAGGTGCTGTTAAATTGTAAAGATCTGACAGTTTTGCAGGAAAGCGATCTTGTATATACAGTAAATCCGCCTTTGAAAGTTTGTACGTTTTCGCGCGTTATGCGGGAGAAAGGCATTGAGGATGCCGTGAATGCCGTCAAAGCGATCAATGAAAAGGAAGGAAAAACAGTTTACACTCTCGACATTTACGGACAAGTCGATTCCGCGCAGACGCAGTGGTTTGAATCGCTGCAAAAAAAATTCCCCGATTTTGTAAAATATCGCGGAGCGGTTTCTTTCGATAAAAGCGTGGAAGTTTTAAAAGAGTATTTTGCCTTGCTGTTTCCTACGCATTTTTATACGGAAGGGATTCCCGGTACGATCATCGATGCCTATGCGGCAGGAGTACCCGTGATCAGCGCGGAATGGGAAAGTTTTTCGGATATCGTAGAGCGCGGCGTTACGGGCGAAGGGTATCCGATGAATGATTTTTCCGCTTTGACATCGCTGTTGAGCCGCATAGAAGAGAATCCGCAGGAATGGAACGAAAAAAAGAAAAATTGTATACAAAAAGCGAAAGAGTATTTGCCTAGCACGGCATTGCAAAAACTTGCAGAGAGTCTTGATGATAAGGCAGAACATGATCGCTTAGGAATAAAAGGAAACAAATAAATGAAGAGGCTACTATGTATTCTATCCGGTATGAATGCCGGCGGCGCAGAAACATTTTTGATGAAAATATACAGACAGCTGGATAAAACTCTTTACCAGATGGATTTTTGTATCAATGTAAAAGAGCCGTGCTTTTATGAAGATGAAATTAATGCAATGCACGGTAAAGTTTACAGGATCCCTTCAAAATCGGAAAATCTGAAAGAATTTATTTCGCAGCTGCACAAAATAATTTCTGAAAACAATTACGAGTATGTGTTGCGAATCACATCGAATGCTGCCGGTTTTCTCGATTTAAAAATTGCTAAAAAAGCAGGAGCAAAAGTTTGTGCGGCGAGGTCGAGTAATTCAAGCGACGGAAAGGGAATCAAAGTTCGTATAGCGCATATGCTTGGCAAATTTTTATATGGAAAATATGTTGATGTCAGAATTGCGCCTTCGGATAAAGCAGCGGTCTATACGTTCGGCGAAAAAGCATTGAAAACGGGCGAAGTTCATATTTTAAAAAACGGATTAAATATTGATGCTTTTCAGTTTTCGCAGTCCGAAAGGGAATTGCTGTTAAAAACTTTGCATTTGGAAAATAAATTTGTAGTCGGGCATATCGGGCGTTTTAATACGCAAAAGAATCATGAATTTTTGTTAGATATTTTTGCACAGATCAAAAAGAAAAAAGAGAACGCCGTGCTTGTTTTGATAGGGAAAGGGGAACTGCAAGGCGCTATTAAAGAAAAAGCGGACAAGCTGGATCTTTCGGAGAGCGTTTTCTTTTTGGGCGTACGCAGCGATGTTCCGCAGCTTTTATCGGTTATGGACGTTTTTGTGTTTCCTTCTTTTTACGAAGGAATGCCCAACACCGTGATTGAAGCGCAGGCTTCGGGGCTGCCATGCCTTATATCCGATACGATCACGGCGGAAGCAGGCGTTACGGACTTAGTTCGTTTTGAATCTTTAAAGAGTTCCGCCGTGCAGTGGGCGGACAAAGCGATCGAAATTACGCAAAATCGGAACGATCGTTCCGCATATACCGCGGAGATGAAAAGTGCGGGTTATGATATCGAAGACTGTGTAAAAAGGTTTACCGAGATCATTTTCAAGAAAGGTTAAAGAAAGGAAATTCAATGCCGTTAAAGAAAGTTTTTAACACGGAAAACTTAATATGGGTTTTGACAGTATGCCTTGTCGCTTCCTTTTATATTTTTGAAGCGAGCCTTTGGGGGGGCGCTGTTCTGTTTGCGGTAACGATTGCGGTTTTTCTTTTGGATGAGTTGCAAAAATGTGGGAAAGTACGCATCCGATTTGAAAAATATTTCTTTTACGTTTTGGCATTTGTTGTATATTGTCTGCTCAGCGCCCTATGGGCATGGAACGGAGTGTATGCGTTTGAAAAAGCATTTACCATAGTAAAGATTTTGGTATGCACATTTGTATTTTATTTGCATTATTCGGAGAAAGATTCGGTACTGCCTTTGCTGCGCGCAGTGTTATGGGCGGGGAATGCGGTAGCGCTGTATTCGATTGCGTATTACGGTGTCGGTCAGATCATTGCGGTGCTGGCGGCGGACGGACGGCTGGATAGTTCATTTGCGAACGTCAATTCCATTGCAATGATCGTGGCAAATTCCATGCTTATAACGGTGTTCGATACTTTTTTTATAAAAGATAAGTTTGCGTGGAAACTCTTGCGGCTGATCATGCTCATTCCTGCGATCGTTGTGATTGCGGCAATGGGCAGCAGAAAAGCGTTAGTTATGGTGGCTATGGGTACGGTGCTGTTGCTTTTTTGGCGCGTAAAGAGCAAAAATGCAGTGGAAACCTTGCTTCGCTGGGTTGTACTTGCTCTCTTCCTGCTGCTTGCGGGTATCATTATATTGTCTTTACCGATGTTTGACGGTATCAAAGAGCGCATGGTAGGATTGATTGCCGCTATTATGGGCAACGGAGAAATAGATAGTTCTACGCAGCTGCGCATTGATTATATGATAGTCGGATTAAAACAGTTTTTCAAGACTCCTCTGTTCGGGATCGGTATCGGTAATTCCGGACTTTTACTCATGCAGGAACTTGGCAGAGATACGTATTTGCATAACAATTACGTGGAACTTTTGGCGACGGGCGGCATATTTGGATTGTTGATCTTTTATTCCATGTATTGTTATTGTATTGTGAATTTGATTCGGTACCGTAAAAAGGCAAATACTTTCAGTGTGATTTGTGCGGTATTGATTTTTATACAAATGATTATGGATTTTGGTTCTGTCTCGTATTATTCAAAATCGACGTTCTTTTTTCTGATGGTATTTTTTATTCATATTCAAATTTTAAAACGACGGGAGCGTAAAAAAATCAATGAAAATGTTTCGCTGGATAAGAGCAGGGGGTAAATTCCTCACAAATTCAAACTATCGTTTTCAGCTATTGGCAGGACTAGGATTTTATGATTCTATGCCCGATGAAGAATATTTAAAAAAAGCGTTTAAGGCATCTTTGGGAAAGGAATTGAATTTAGAAAGTCCGCAGACATTTAATGAAAAATTACAGTGGCTGAAATTGTATAACCGTAAACCGGACTATACGGCGATGGTGGATAAATTTGCGGTGCGTAAAATAGTAGAAGAAAAAATAGGGGAAGAGCATTTGATTCCGCTTTTAGGCGTTTGGGATGATGCCGAGTCTATTGATTTTGATAAGCTGCCCGATCAGTTTGTGCTGAAATGCAATCATAATTCAGGGTTGGGAATGTGCATTTGCAAAGATAAAAGCAAATTGAATATCAAAAAAGTAAAAAACGAGCTGAAAAAAGGGTTGGCGCAGGATTACTATTTGAAGGGCAGGGAGTGGCCGTATAAAGACGTTCCCAGAAAAATCATCGCCGAAAAATACATGACGGATTCAGAACAATCTGACTGTTTTACGGATTATAAGTTTTTCTGTTTCAGCGGGGAAGTTGATTGCGTAATGGTCTGTATCGACCGCAATTTGGGTGCGCCGAAATTCTATTTTTTTGGCAAAAATTGGGAACTGAAACGTTACAACAAGAGAGGGATTGCGGCGCCGCACGACTTTACGTTGCCGAAACCTGCGAACATCGGAAAAATGTTTGAAATTGCGGCGGAATTATCAAAGTCTCTCCCGTTTGCCAGGATTGATCTGTATCAATCGAACGGACAGATCTATTTCGGAGAAATAACCTTTTTCCCTGACAGTGGATTTGATCCGAATTTATTGAAAGAGACGGATCAATATTTCGGAAGTAAAATAGATTTACGGGGAATGAAGACATTATGAAAACGATCGGGTTTCCTATCAGTAAAAAAGAGAATGAATTTCGCAGGGCATTGCTTCCGTCTGAAGTAAAAAAAATCAGTGCGCCTGAACAATTGCTATTTGAACGTGGTTACGGTGATGTGATCGGTTATAGCGATGCGGATTATCTTGCGTGCGGAGCTAAAATAGCGGACAGAGCGGAAGTGCTGAAATCGGACATCATCTGCGATCCTAAGGTCGGCGATGCCGAGTACTTGGAAGAGCTTGACGGGCAGACGATTTTCGGATGGATTCACGCTGTGCAGAACCGCAATATTACGGATAAACTGATTGCCCGCAAATTGACCTGTTACGCTTGGGAAGATATGTACGAGGGCGGCAGGCACGTTTTTTGGCGCAACAATGAATTGGCGGGTGAATCGGCGGTAATGCACGCGTTTCAGTGTTACGGTCAGATGCCCTATGAAACGAAAGTTGCGGTGATCGGCCGCGGAAATACCGCACGGGGCGTTATCAAAATTTTGTTTATGTTAGGTGCTGATGTGGTCCAGTATGACAGAAAAACGGAGGCATTGCTCAGAAAAGAGATCGGTGAATATGACGCGATTATAAATTGCGTGTTATGGGATACAACCAGGACAGATCATATTATCAATCGAGCCGACCTAAAAAGGATGAAAAAGGGAGCGCTGATCATTGACGTCAGTTGCGATCGGAACGGCGGAATCGAAACGAGCGTTCCCACGACGATTGCCGACCCTGTTTATACGGTTGACGGGATCATGCATTATGTTGTCGATCATACGCCTTCTCTTTTTCATAAAACTTTTACCATCAACAATTCGAAAACTATTTTTCCGTACGTGGAGCAGTTTTTGCAGGGGAAAATTGAATCAACATTGCAAAACGCACTAATTGTCGAGAATGGAGTAATTATTGATAACAGAATCAAAAGTTTTCAAAACAGAAAGTAAATCGGTGCTACGGAAGATACAATGAGAAAAATTTTTGCGATTAAAGTAAAAAATTATTTATGATATGAGATTGCGCGGTGCGCGAAGTATATTGGGAGTTGTTTTTGGAAGGGATTAAAAGAAAAGGACCGGATGTGTAAGGAGAAAACGGGTTGGAAGCAAATCAGATAAATAAACAAGTCGGAAAAGCGGTAAAGTGGTCTTCCATAACGGAAATATTGGCAAAACTGATCTCGCCGATCGTCAATATGATCTTGGCGAGACTATTGCTGCCGGAAGCGTTCGGATTGGTCGCGACCGTTACGATGGTGGTGACGTTTGCACAAATATTTACGGATGCCGGATTTCAAAAATATATTGTCCAGCATGAATTTTCAGATGAAGACGATTTAAATAAAAGCACGAACGTAGCTTTTTGGACAAATTTAATTTTTTCTTTGATACTCTTTGCCTGCATAGCTATCTTTGCGGATCCGATAGCGAATCTTGTCGGAAGCGAAGGCGCGGGGAATTCCATTATTGTTGCCTGTATTACGATACCGCTGGTTGCTTTTTCCAGCATACAGATGGCGAGGTATCGCAGATCGTTTGACTTTAAAAGTTTGTTCTTCGTCAGAATGGTCACGGCAGTGTTGCCGCTTGTAGTAACAATTCCGCTGGCAGTTGTTTTTCGCAGCCACTGGGCGCTTATTTTAGGCACATTATCGCAGGAAGTTGCCAATGCCGTTATTTTGACGGCAATATCGAAATGGAAACCGCGGTTTTGGTTTAGTTTCGCCAAACTGAAAGAAATGCTTTCGTTCAGCCTCTGGTCGATGTTTGAACAAGTGACTATATGGTTGACTTCCAATGTGGATATTTTTATCGTCGGTAAAATTTTGAATGAATTTTATTTGGGCTTGTATAAAACATCTATGACGACAGTCAATTCGTATATGGGGATCATAACGTCTGCGACAACGCCGGTGCTCTTTGCTGCGTTGTCTCGGTATCAAAATAATGACTTAGCTTTTCAGGATGTGTTTTTTAAATTTCAAAGACTTGTAGCTTGCCTTGTATTGCCGATGGGGGTCGGCTTATTTTTGTACCGTCAATTGGCAACCGAGATATTTTTAGGAAAAAATTGGTCGGAAGCGGCAGGATTCATAGGCCTTTGGGGGTTGACAAGTTCTTTGGTGATTCTGTTCAGTAACTACAACAGCGAGGTTTATCGTAGCAAAGGAAAGCCTAAACTTTCCATGTTGTCGCAGCTTCTTCATCTTATATTTTTGGTTGTCGTACTTGTCGTTCTGGCTCCTAAAGGATTTAAAGTATTATATATTGGGCGTTCGCTTGCGAGGATCCAGGGAATCATAGTAGGGGCGATCATCATGCGGTGTTGCTTCAAGATTTCCTTTTTCAAGGTTATAAAAAATGTGTCAGCCCCGATGATTGCTACGATCTGTATGGGGGGGATTGCCTTTGGTTTGCAGTATATAAGTTCCAGCGTGTGGTGGAGCTTTGTTTCCATTGCGATCTGTATCGTCGCATATTTTATCATTTTATTTCTTTTCCCGAATATGCGCAGAGAAGTTTTTGCTCTGCCGTATATAAAGAAATTTACGAGCAAATTTTTTGGAAAAAAGGCAGCGATAACGCCGAAAAGTTCTGTTTTGACAAAACAGAACGAAACGTTTGATGTGCAAAACGGAGAAACGGATGGCGAAAGCTCCGCCGACAGGAAGTCGCAAAACGGAGAAACGGATGGCGAAAGCTCCGATAAGCAGGATCCGGACGGCAATGAGAATCCGCGCGGAGACGAAAAGAAAGAGGAGGACGAAGTTTAGAAAGAAGGTTCGGAGTTTCGCCGCGAAGTATGCAAAGGAAGAGGCGCGCGGGAAAGATAAAAAAGCCGAGCTGCGGGAAAGTGCGAATATCTATTCGTCGATAGGGAGAAGAGTATGCTGAAAAAAAATATCGATTTAAACGGAAAGACTATTTTAATAACGGGAGCGGCGGGTTTTATAGGCGCGAATTTGGTAATTGAGATTTTGCGTTCGTTTCCGTCGGTTCATATTGTCGGGATCGATAATATGAATGAGTATTACGACGTTTCGATCAAAGAATACAGGCTTTCAGAAATAGAAAAAACCGCAGCGGAATATCCTGGAACCAAGTGGACGATGGTACGGGGAAATATTGCGGATAAAGAGCAAATAAACGGTTTGTTTTGTGAGTATCGTTTTTCCGTTGTCGTCAACCTTGCCGCGCAGGCGGGCGTTCGTTATTCGATTACAAATCCCGATGTGTATATTGAAAGCAACCTGATCGGTTTTTATACCGTTTTAGAGGCTTGCAGGAAATATCCGGTAGAGCATCTGGTTTATGCCTCTTCTTCCTCCGTCTATGGAACAAATTCAAAAATTCCTTACAGTACAGAGGATAAAGTGGATAATCCGGTCAGCCTGTATGCCGCGACAAAGAAGAGCAATGAACTGATGGCTCATGCATATTCCAAACTGTATAATATTCCCTCTACAGGGCTTCGATTTTTTACCGTTTATGGACCCGCAGGCCGTCCGGATATGGCATATTTCGGGTTTACGAATAAGCTCAGAAACGGGCAGACGATCGAGATATTTAATTACGGAAACTGTCAACGTGATTTTACGTATATAGACGATATCGTATCGGCTATCAAACGGATTCTGCAAGTCGCGCCGGAAAAAGAAACCGGCTTAGACGGATTGCCTGTTCCGCCGTATAGACTTTACAATATCGGCAACAGCCATCCTGAAAATCTTTTGGATTTTGTGGATATTTTACAGCAGGAGCTGATCCGTGCCAAAGTGTTGCCTGAAAATTTTAATTTTGAAGCGCATAAAAAGCTGGTTCCGATGCAGCCGGGAGATGTACCGATCACGTATGCGGATGTTTCCGCTTTGGAGCGGGATTTTGCTTTCAAACCGCACATAAAGCTGCGGGAAGGACTAAGGAATTTTTCGCAGTGGTATTATGATTTTTATATGAAAGACAAAGACGAAACAAAGACCAGATAGAAACACAGAGACAAAGGAGTAAAAAAGATGAAAATAGCGGTAGCCGGTACGGGTTATGTAGGACTTTCCATAGCGACGCTGCTTGCGCAGCGGCACTCTGTCATGGCGGTGGATATTCTTCCTGAAAAGGTGGACATGATCAATCAAAAAAAATCTCCGATACAGGACGAATACATTGAAAAGTATCTGTCTGAAAAGAAATTGGATCTGACAGCGACGTTGGACGCGCAAAAAGCATATAAAGATGCGGAATTTGTTGTGATTGCCGCGCCTACCAATTACGATTCGCAGAAAAATTTCTTTGACACGTCAGCGGTTGAAAGCGTAATACAGCTTGTCTTGCAAACCAATCCGAACGCGATCATGGTCATTAAATCTACTATTCCGGTAGGATTTACCGTATCGATGCGTGAAAAATTTCATTGTAAAAATCTATTGTTCAGCCCTGAATTTTTGCGTGAATCGAAGGCGCTGTACGATAACTTATATCCGTCCAGAATCATTGTCGGAACGGATGCGCAGGATGCGGAGATGGTAGAAAAAGCGAAAGTGTTTGCGGATCTGTTAAAAGAGGGTGCGATTAAAGAAGATGTTCCCGTTTTGATTATGGGATCGACGGAAGCGGAGGCGGTGAAGTTGTTTGCCAATACCTATTTGGCGCTTCGGGTTTCGTTTTTCAATGAACTGGATACGTATGCGGAGGTCAAAGGATTAAATACAAGAGAGATTATCAGTGGGGTTTGTCTGGATCCGAGGATCGGAAATCACTATAACAATCCTTCTTTCGGGTATGGCGGATACTGTCTGCCGAAAGATACGAAACAGCTGTTGGCAAATTATGAATCCGTTCCGCAAAATATGATGAGCGCCATTGTGGAATCCAATCGCACGCGCAAGGATTTCATAGCGGACAGAGTGCTGGAAAAAGCCGGCTATTATTCAGCGAACAGCGCATACGATGCGTCCAAAGAAAAGGAGGTCGTCATAGGCGTTTACCGGCTTACGATGAAGTCCAATTCGGACAACTTCCGTCAAAGTTCCATTCAGGGCGTAATGAAGCGGATCAAGGCGAAAGGCGCCAAAATCATAATTTATGAGCCGAGTCTGAAAAACGGAGAAACTTTTTTCGGCAGTGAGATCGTCAACGATCTGCAAGAATTTAAAAAGCGTTCCGATTCGATCGTTGCGAACCGATACGATCCGTGCCTGGACGACGTTCGCGCCAAAGTATATACGAGGGATTTGTTCAGCAGGGATTGACACGGGAAGCGCGGAACATTTTATTCAGCATAGAATTGATACTATAAGCGCGGAACAATTTTTTTAGTATAGAATTGACGAAAAAAGGGAGTTTTTATGAGCCGTTTTGTATCTGTTCGAAAGAGGGAATCCATCTTTTGAGGGGACGCAAAAAGGATGGCGTGTAAACTTGAAGCGTGTTATTTTTTTCTGTATAATAAAAACAAGAAGAAAAAGGGCGATAGGGAATCGCCCTTTTCATTTTGTATATGGAGGAAAAAATGACTTATTTTTTTGACGCAGCGGGAAATGTAACTTTTTCCATTCCGGAACGGGTGTATCAGGGTGCTCTTCATGTAAACTCTGTCACAGTGATCGCGCCGTTTGCGAAAGATACGCAAGTAACGGCGGCTTTTCAATTGCCGGCAGGAGAAAAAACGCAGCAGATGTATTTAGAGTTTGAGGGAGCGGCCGCGAAAGAAGAGACGGGGCAGGCCCAAAAATTGTATATCTGGCGCACATATTTGCCGCAGAGCGTGACGCAAAATTTCGGGAATGTGACCGCGCAAATTTTTTGTACGAGTCCGCAGGGGGAAATATTGGCCACGGAGCCCGTTTGCTTTACGGTAGAGCGGGGAATAGCGCCGGAGCTGCCCGCGGAACCGGAAGAAGACCTTTACCGGCAAATTCTTGGGGCGATTGCGCAAATCGGCGCCGATGTAAACAGCGCCTCGTATGCGGCGAGGGCGCTCTTTGCTTGGAGAGAAGATGTATCCTATACGACCAACGAAATAGTATTCTGTCCTCAGGCGTACGAACACGGAAGTTTTGTTCGGTCACTTTTATGGGAAAATTCGCAGCCGCCGTACGATGAATCGGGCGTTTTGAATGCGGAGGCATGGGAAGAAGTTTGCCGTTTTGATACCGTGTTTGAACAGGCGGAACAGGCGAGGCAAGCAAGCGTGTCCGCGGCTGAATCGGCGCAAACGGCACAGCAAGCTAAGGAGAGCATCGTTTCGGATGCGAGCGCGACGCACGGAAATAAAGAGGATTGCCTGCGCTATGCGCAAGAAGCGAAGCAGAGCGCCGACGATGCGCTGAAATCGGCGAAGGAGGCGCAGGAAGCCGTTAAGGACGCGACGGCGATTGCGGGCGGAGATTTTGCACTTCGCTCCGATGTGGAGGAACTCATAGACGGAACCGTTTCGGTGGCAAACGCACAAACGGCCGACGCGGCGCAAGAGGCGGTAAAAGCGGAGCGGGATGCGCTCGGGAACGTTATCGATGCGGTGTATGCCACAAAAACGGAATGCGGACAATCTGTTCGGTATAGCGATCAGACGCTGACATCAGAGCAGCAGGCACAGGCAAGGGAAAATATAGGAGCAATCGATTCGGAAGGAACCGTTGCGAATGCTTTGAAACTCAATAACGAAGAAAATATCGTTGTCGGGAAGGATGCGGTTTCGTCGTTGCAACCGCAAAAAACATATATAAATTGTTCCTTTGTCGGCGTTACGCTGAGCGAAGTCGGAGAGTATTATTTCATACATTGCAGCGGTACAATTATTTTAGGGAATGCTTCCGTAAAAGTGTATGCGACGCATTCTCCGGATCTTGTTGTAAACGGCATTACGCAAGAAAATTGGCAGAACGTATATAGGGACGGGGAAGCCTCTTATGTGGTTTTGAACAGTACTTTTACGCTCACAAAAAACACCGCTGCGGGAACGCAGATCGTCGGCTTTTCTTCGGAATTGCACGATAATATTTTGGTGGAGATTGCGTATAGAGGTATTGTTTCAGGATTCGGATATGCGGGTTATAAAGTATGCACCCAAAAGGGCATTTCAAACAGAACGACGCTATATGCCGACGTTTCGAGACGGACGGGGGATGGAGCTTTGGATGAAAACAGAGCCGCAGTAAATTTAAGCATATCTCCGGACGGTATATTTGCGAATATGGTACTGTTTAATTCCCCGGAAGAAGATAATTGGTCCATCGAGATTTCAAAAATAGAATTAAAACGGAGGTTGAACGGATAGTGTTTGCTAAATTTGATGAAAACGGAAGAATTCTTTCTTATTCGGAAGAAAAAAGGATAGAGGATATCCGACCGGATCCGACAGGGTTCGAGCCCGTTTCAGACTTTCCCATAGAAGACAGGATGTTTCTTCGAAAAGAAAACGGCGCTATCTTTTTGGATGAAGAAGAAAAGGAGAAGTTGCAGGAAAAAGCAGCGGCGGCAGAAACGTATCGGCAGAATAAAGACCTGTTGAAAAAACTGACGGAAGATATCGTTCAATTTACGGCGGGAGAAGAAGTGCCCGGCATTGAAGAAAGAAAAGCGGAATTCATTCGAATCCATAATGCGGTGCGCATATACGAAGGGAAAGACCAGCGCACGACGCGATAGACATTGCAAAGAGGGCAGATTCAAAGCGGCGGACGGAAGAGTGTCGTCTTTCATGGATAAAGGGCGGGCGGATCTTTTTTAAGATCTGCCCGCCCTTTATCCATGCTGCAAAAAACAGGCGAAACAAATCGTTGCGATTTTGACGCCGCGATAGAAAGAATTCCTGAAAAAACCAGGCTGGAAATTTAAAAAATCATTGACGAAATCGGCGTTTTATATTATAATAAAATCGATAATTCTTTATCGATAGAAAATCGCGGTTGCGGGGATCCGAAGGCGCGTTTTTTGCGTGTTTTGCACGGAGAAAAAATAAATCGTGAGGTCAAACAGTATGGTATTAAAGGTATGTGTAGGAAGTTCTTGTCATCTTCGCGGATCGTATGATGTGATCGAGGAGATGAAGCGGCTCATTAAAAAATATAACGTGGAAGACAAGATCGATCTGCAAGCGACGTTTTGCGTGGGAAACTGCACCAACGGCGTCAGCGTTCTGGCGGATGAAACCATCTTACATAATGCGAATAAAGACAACTGTGAAGAATTGTTTTTGACGCAGGTCTATCCGCTGTTGGATAAGTGATCGTAGCAGGGGAGAATGCGAATGATTCAGTATCTTGATTTTAAAGACGCCCGCTGCAAAGACTGTTATAAATGTCTGCGCGAATGTCCCGTAAAGGCGATCCGCGTTGTCGATCATCACGCAAAGATCATCGAGAGCCGCTGTATTTTGTGCGGACATTGCACGGCGGTCTGTCCGCAGAATGCAAAGAGCGTGCATACCGAGCGGCAGGAAGTGGAACAGCTTTTAAAGGGCGGAAATGTGATCGCTTCGGTTGCGCCTTCGTTTGTATCGAGTTTTGATTTGCAGGATTTCGGCGTGATGAAACTTGCTCTGGGAAGGCTGGGCTTTGCGGATGCGGAAGAGACGTCGATCGGCGCGCGGGAAGTTACGTCGCAGTATAAAAAACTTTTGGAAGGCGGAAGCTATAAAAACTTTATCACGTCCTGCTGTCCGGCGGTCAATACGATGATCGAGCTGTATTATCCGAAAGCTCTGCAATATTTGGCGCCGATAGATTCGCCGATGATCGCGCACGCGAAAATGCTGCGCAAAAAGCATAAAAACGCGAAGATTGTATTTATCGGGCCTTGTATTGCGAAAAAGAGAGAGGCGCGCGAGAGCGGCGTGGTCGACGGCGTATTGACGTTTGAAGATCTTGCCGCAATGTTTGCCGATAAAGGGATCGTTTTGGATGAAATTGCGCGCCTGCCGTCTCACGGCGAGGGCAGCGTGAACCGCGCGAAGTATTATCCGATCAGCCGCGGGATCATCAAGTCGTTTGAAAATTATGTGGACGGGTATGAATTTGTGGCCGTGGACGGAGCGGCGAAATGCAAGGAAGTGCTGGAAAATATCGAGAGCCTGTCCGGAATGTTTATCGAAATGAACAGCTGCGATTCGGCCTGCGTCAACGGGCCCTGTTCACTTGCGCTCAAAGCCGGCGCGCTGAAAGCGAACGCGGATATCCGCAAATATGTGAACAAAGATCTGCAAGAGAACCGGTCCGCGGAGTATGTGCCGGCGGAAGATGTGGATTTTACCTGTGTTCACGAGCGCAAGCGTTCGGAGGATTTTATTCCGACGGACAGGCAGATACAGGAAATTCTTGCAAAGACGGGGAAGACTCGGCCGGAAGATATGCTCAACTGCGGCGCCTGCGGTTACGATACTTGTTACGAAAAGGCATGGGCGGTCGCGAACGGCTATGCCAATATCGATATGTGTGTTCCGTATATGCGCGAGCGTGCGGAGAGTATGTCGTATGAGATCATTCAGACGAGCCCGAACGGGATCGTATTGCTGGACGCCGATCTGAACATCGTTCAGATCAACGGAAAAGCGAAAGAGCTTTTGGGGATCAAAGAATACGACGTCAAGGGCAAGGGAATCTTCCATTATTTTAATCCGACGGACTTTGTCTTGGCGGTCAACGACAATAAAAATATTTACGATAAAAAGGTTTATTTGGAAAAGACGGGCAGTTTCATCGAACTGACCATCATAGTGCTGAAAGACAACAAAGGCACCTATGCCGTCATGAAAGACATCACGCAGGAAACCAAATCCGAGCAGCAATTGGATAAAGTCAAGCTGGAAACGCTTGCGACGACGGACGAAGTGATTAAAAAGCAGATGCGCGTGGCGCAGGAGATCGCGTCATTGCTCGGCGAAACCACGGCGGAAACGAAAGTTGCCTTATTAAAGCTGAAAAAGACTTTGCAGGGCGACGAGAACGGAGGCAAGTAATTTATGGCTCTGTGTCTGGAAAGCGGGTATACGTCGCTCAATAAAAAGAACGAGGAACTGTGCGGCGATAAAGTGGAGAGCATCACGTCCGGGGATTATACCACTTTGGTCCTTGCGGACGGTATGGGCAGCGGCGTAAAGGCAAATATCCTTTCTACGCTTACGTCCAAAATCCTCTGTACGATGGTCGCCAACGAGATTGATATCGGGGAATGTGTGGAAACGATCATTCAGTCCCTGCCTGTCTGCAAGGTGCGCGGCGTGGCGTACTCGACCTTCTCGGTCATTCATATGAACAGCGAGGGAAAGGGGTATTTGTTTGAATTCGACAATCCGCAGGCGATTCTGATCCGCGACTGCAAGTGCCGCGATTTTCCGCGCGAAGCCATGACCGTTTTAGGCAAGACGGTGTATAAGACCGTTTTGGACTTACAGAGCGGCGACGTGGTCGTCGTGATGAGCGACGGCGTCATTCATGCCGGGATCGGCATGACGCTCAATCTGGGCTGGCAGCGCCCCGAAGTGATGGAATATCTTGACAACAACGTAAAACCTGCGATGAGCGCGCGCGCGATCGCCTGTCTGCTTGCGGGGGTGTGCAACGATCTGTATCTGGGTACGCCGGGCGACGATACGACGGTGGCGGCGGTCAAAGTGCGCGATCGCCTGCACGTGAGCCTGATGATCGGGCCGCCCGTCGATAAGAGCAAGGATGATTTTTATATATCGAGATTTTTGGCGGGAGAAGGGAAAAAGGTCGTCTGCGGCGGTACGAGTTCACAGATCGTGGCTCGCTATTTAAAGACGAGCGTGCGCGCGTCCTTTGATTTTCCGGATAAAGACGTGCCTCCGATCGGCTTTATCGACGGCATCGATCTGACGACGGAGGGAGTTCTGACCATGCGGCGGCTTTTGGAGCTTTCCGAAAAATACGTCTCTTCGAGCGATCTTACGCCGAAGACGTTTACGAAAAAGGACGGCGCGTCGCTGTTGGCGCAGCTTCTGTTTGAAGAGGCGACCGACGTGCATTTTTATGTCGGGCAAAGCATCAACGCGGCGCATCAGGGGCTGCCCATCGACATTACGATGAAATTAAAATTGGTGGAAAGCCTTGCGGCAAATTTGAAAAAAATGGGTAAAAACGTCATCACCGATTACGATTAATAAAGTTTAAAAGGACGGGTTTCGGGAAAAAGCGACAAAGGCAACGGGTTTATCGGCCGGCAGAGCGTCGGGGATAAAACCGGTGCGCTTTATCTGCCCGAAGAAAGAGAAGGAGATTGGAAGCATGAGTGACAATAAGAGAATTTTTGACACAGCGGTACAAAAATTAAAATACGAGGTCTTAAAAGCGGTCATCCGCAACGAGTACGAACACTGTTACGATAATATTTACATTGATATTCCGAAGGAGATTTCCCCCGGGCCGAAGGCGACGATGCGCTGCTGTATTTATAAAGAGCGCGCGATCGTGCAGGAGCGGATCAAGCTGGCGATGGGCGGGGACAAGAGCAATCCGAACATTGTAGAGGTGATCGATATCGCCTGCGACGAGTGTCCGATCGGCGGAATTTTCGTAACGCCTGCCTGCCGCGGCTGTATCGTGCACCGCTGCAAAGAGGTGTGCCCTAAGGATGCGATCCAGATCATCGACCACAAGGCGGTGGTGGACAAGAGCACGTGCATCGAATGCGGCAAATGCACGCAGGCGTGCCCGTACGGCGCGATCATTGCGCAGAAGCGTCCCTGCGTCAACTCCTGTAAGGTAAAGGCGATTTCGGTAGGCGAAGACAAAAAGGCCGTGATCGACAACAGCAAATGTATTTCGTGCGGCGCGTGCGTGTACCAGTGTCCTTTCGGTGCGATCGTCGATAAATCCCTGATTTTGGAAAGCATCGATATTTTGAAACAATCGGAAAACAATACAAAATACCATGTCTATGCCGTGATTGCTCCTTCGATCGTCAGCCAGTTCAAGTATGCGAAGATCGAGCAGGTCGTGACGGGGATCCGGAAACTCGGATTCCATCAGGTCGTGGAAGCCGCGCTCGGCGCGGACATCACGCTCTATCACGAGGCGCAGGAGTGGAACGAAAAGAAAATTTTGACGACGTCGTGCTGTCCGTCTTTCGTGATGTTCGTGGAGAAAAATTTTCCGGAGCTTGCCAAATACATATCGAGCAGCGTTTCGCCGATGATCGAAACGGCAATGCTTATCAAGCGTACCGATCCGAACGGAAAAGTTATCTTTATCGGACCTTGCGCGAGCAAGAAGCTCGAATATAAACTTCCCAAGACAAAGGGCGCGATCGACAGCGTTCTCTCCTTTGAGGAATTGCAGGCGTTTTTGGATGCGCGCGACATTGAAGTAGGGGCGCTGGAAGAAACTTCTTTGGACAACGCGTCGTTCTACGGCAGAATTTTTGCAAAGAGCGGCGGAATCGCGCAGGGCGTTGCGGACGTAGCGAAGTCGTACGGCGTGGAGGGTGTCAAACCGATCGCAATGAACGGGATCGACGAGTGCCGCGCGGCGCTCATGAAATTGAAATTCAACCGCGCGACGGAAAATTTCTTTGAAGGAATGGCGTGCGACGGCGGGTGCCTCAACGGTGCGCTCTGTTTAAATCACGGGCCGAAAAACGTGGTCGATGTGGATAAGTACGGCGCTTCGGCAAAGGAAAAGGATATTGAAAATTCCGTCAAGCTGTATAAACTGAGCATCGGCGCGCCCGACGAAAAGAAAGGGGAGTAAACGAATAGATTTTGAAACGGTCGCCGCTGCGGCCGACGGAAAATACAATTTCAAAAAGTGCAGAGCGGAAAGCGGATTGGAAAGAAAAGAACGGTTGCGGTTTCCGCTCTTTTCTTATGGATCGGGGGATTTTGCTGCCGAAAAAGCGTCCTCGGACGCTTTTTCGGCCTTTAAAACATTTTTTCGGCGGCAATGCGGAGAGAAAAACGGGCGGCGGCTTTCAAATTTTTGAAAAGATACATAAAAATTTTAGATATTTTTTTTGTTGAAATTGCCATTGCTTTCTTTGGGGTAATATGATATAATAGTACAGATATCAGGTTACGAGGTCTACACGATGAAAAAAGGGTTTGATAACGAGCTGTATGTAAAACTGCAAAGCGAAAAGATTTTGGAGCGGATCAGTAAATTCGACAACAAACTGTATTTGGAGTTTGGCGGCAAACTGTTTGACGACATGCACGCCTGTCGGGTGCTTCCCGGCTTTGAAAGCGATGCTAAATGTCGCATTCTTTTGCAGTTGAAAGAGCAGTCGGAGATCATATTCGTTATCAGCGGTGCGGATTTGGAGCGCAATAAGATCCGTGCCGATTTCGGAATTCCTTACGGTACGGACGTTTTGCGGCTGATCGATAAAATGCGCGGCCTGGGCCTGAATATGAACAGCGTCGTCGTTACGCAGTATTTGGGACAGCCTGCCGCGGACAAATTCATCAATAAATTAAAAAATCACGGATTAAAGACGTATATTCATCATAAGACAAAGGGATATCCGACGGAAGTGGACGTCATCGTGTCCGATGAAGGGTACGGAGCCAATCCTTATATCGAGACGACCAAGCCTTTGGTCGTGGTTACGGCGCCCGGTCCCGGGAGCGGAAAACTTGCGACGTGTCTTTCGCAGCTATATCATGAATATAAGCGCGGAGTTCGGGCTGGATATGCAAAGTTTGAAACCTTTCCGATCTGGAATTTGCCCCTTCGCCATCCGGTAAACGTCGCGTACGAGGCGGCGACGGCGGATCTCGGCGATATCAATATGATTGATCCGTATCATTTGGAAATATACGGAAAGATGACGGTCAATTATAACCGCGATATCGAGTGCTTCCCGATCGTCAAATCCATTCTGGCAAAGATAACGGGGGATGAAAATATTTACAATTCTCCCACGGATATGGGCGTCAATATGGCGGGGTACGGCATAGTGGACGATGAAGCGGTCCGCGTCGCCGCGCGGCAAGAGATCATCCGCCGCTATTATAAAGCGGAATGCGACTATAAAATGGGCAACGCCACGTCGGAGACGGTGGAGAGGATACGCCTTTTGATGAATGAAAATAAAATCGAGCTGAGCGAACGCACGGTCGTTGTTCCCGCTTTGGAAAAGGCGGAGAGTTCGGGGAGTTCCGCGGTGGCGATGGAACTGGATAACGGTAAGACAGTGACGGGCAAATCCAATAAACTGATGACCGCTTGCGCAAGCGCGGTTTTGAACGCGGTGAAGGTGCTGTCGGATATCCACGATGAAATGCTTTTGCTGTCGCCGATCGTTCTCGCGCCGATCATACAGCTGAAAAAAGAAGTTTTGCGCGAAGACAAAGTGAAATTGAATTTAGGCGACGTTTTGACGGCGCTGAGCATCTGCGCGGCGACCAATCCGATCGCCGAAAAAGCGATGGATATGCTCGTAAATTTGCGCGGCTGCGAAGCGCATTCTTCCTGTATTTTGCCGGAAAGCGATACGGGCGTGATGCGTAAACTCGGCGTCAATCTGACCTGCGAGCCGGAGTTTGGCAGCAAAGATCTGTACGGATTTTAATAGTAATGATTGCATTGTGCCCGATCGCCGCAGAGAATCGGGCGCAGTGTTTATTAAAGGCGAAACGAAAACTGCGTATACGGATGAGCATGATTTGTTTTTCTGCCGACGGTACGATTTTGCCGCGAAGTTTTGCGGCGTGGCGTAAAGACAGGATTCGCGGCTTTTGAAGAGTTTTCAAGTCGGCATTTTAAGATTTGCGTCAAAACAGGTTTAAAAAATATACGGATGGAGATAGTAAAAAGAAGCAGTAAAGGAGGAACGGGTTGAATTCTATAGATTCTGTAACGATACTTGTGGCGATCGTGCTTGCAGGGCTTGGCCTTGCGCTCGGATTCGGACGAACGCTGAAGTTTTTTACCAAAGGTATATTCGGGTTTATCTTATCGGTCTTTGTCTGTTTTACGTTCGGCGGAATGATAGCCGGCATTCCGGCGGTAGCGGAGCAGATTTCGTCGTTAAACGATAAATTGGGCGAAACGTGGTCCTTTTTACAGACGATCCGCCTTGCTACGGTCATTTATTATGTAGTGCTGTTTTTTGCCGTTCAGATCGTGCGGATCCTTGTCGTGAAGTGCGTGGCGGGAATTTTTTCGGCTGACGTGCTTGCAATGCGCATCATCAACCGTTTTTTGGGCGGCGTGTTGATGGTCGCCGCCGTATTTTTGCTCCTGCTTTTGGCGCTTGCCTTGCTGAAAGTGGGGGAAAACACCTCTTTCGGAGTAGACATGATCCAAAAGATCGATGGAACGTTTATCGGGATTTTATATGAAAACAATCCTGTTAAATTTGTGATCGGTTAGACATTTTATTGAATAAGGGAAAACCCTGCGGCTTTTGCATAGCATGCAAAAGCCGCAGGGTTTTTTACTAAATAATACAAGGAGGAAACGCGGCCTTTTGGAATAAATAGCCACAAAAATCAATATCGACAGAGGGCAAGTTTAAACTTGCAGAAAAAACAAAAAGTAAGAAACCAAAGCAGCCGTCGGAGTATTAAAAGCGCTTTTTCAAAGGTAAAAAGCAAGCGCGCCGCTTATTTATGTGTATTGACAAAGACGGCTTCTTTTGATATAATAGGACAAAAGCTAAGGAAGCGGTAAGAATGAAGGAAAAATTATTGCAGGTAACGCAATTTAAAGACAGACTTTGCCGAACACTGCTTCGCGTAAACTGGATGATCGCGGTTGCAGCTATGTTGCCTGTTCTTTTTAAAATATTCGTAGGCGTGGCATTTATCGGGACGGCGCTGTATTTACTGATTTTGATTGCCGCTACAATGATAACTTTGGGCCTTCTTTTACTGAACGATTCTTTCAGGGCGCTGTATCGCGTCGATCTGAACGGCTTACAGGAAGTATCGGATCAAATCGTTGAAGCTTATCGGATCCTATTGCCGACGCTTGCAGGGATCTGCGTGGCCCTTTCCGCGATCGTTCTTTTCGTGGTTTTCCGAAATCAAGACGAAGCGCGCAAGACAGGGAAAATTGTGTCCGTATCATTGTCTGTTTTGGTTTTGCTGACAGCGCTCCTTCTGTATTACAGCAAAATAATTTAAAGGAGGAGCTATGAAGATTTATCTGATAAACAGAGCGGATATTTTTCTTTTTGCGGGAGATAAAAAGTTAAAAATTGAGAGGGAGAACGGAAGAGAGTATATAGACGCCCCCGTTTTGCCGGACGGTAAAATTGTTTTGCAGGCGATCAGAAAACCCGAACTTTCGTATCGGAATTGGTGGCTGTATTCCGCTTTTTTCTGGATCATCGGATTATTGGGATTGTTCACGCCGAGATATTCCCGCTTTGACTATGCCTTGGATTGCGGCATCACGTTGGACGGCGGCCAAACGCAGGATGTGTGGCTTCGGTTTAATCATTTTGCCAATCGTAAGAATGCGATTCCCGTAGCCGCAGTTACGGTTTCGGAAGGTACGGTCGCACAGTTAGAAAATGCCGTATATATGTATGACAAGGTTTCGGCTAGGCGGAGAAAAGTTTATAAACTTATTTCTTGGTTGATGCGGATTGCGGTGATCGCTGCGGTTTGTCTTATAATAATTTTATAAAAATTCAATAAGGTGGAGAGTGAAAAAATGGTAAATGTATTGGCGGCAAAAATTGACGGATTGGAAATCGTCTATATCGCGGTGACAATTTTGCTCGGATTAGCAATTCTTGCGGCGTTTATCGCTCAAATCGTGATTGCGATCGGTTATTGGCGCGGAAACCGTACAAACAATTCATTGGGCCTTACGGGCGGAGAATATGCGCGCAAACTTCTCGATCAAAACGAAATGCCGTATGTTCAGGTAAAAAAATGCGGGATTATCCGAACCATTTTATTCGGTAACCATTACAGCATATCGAAAAGGACGGTTTATCTTCGTATGCGTACGATCAATAAACCCAGTCTTACGGCCGTAGCGATAGCGGCGCAAAAGGTTGCGCTTGCTGAGCAGCACAGGGATGCAGATACGAAAATGATCGTTCGCAGCCGTTTGCAGGGACTCGGTGTGTTTGCTCCGTTTTTATTTGTTCCTTTGGTTCTCATAGGCCTCTTAGTTGATCTATTTGTATTGCAGACTCTTTTACTTTCGTTGATCACGGCCGGCGTCGGACTGCTTTTTATTTTGTTTGGTTTTATCGTAACGGTTTTGAATATTCCCGTGGAAAAGAAAGCCATGAAGCGTGCGCAAGTTTTATTGGAGTCTGAGCTGACGGGGGAAGAAATGCTTACCGTACAAAAGATCTTCCGCAGCTATTTGGTAGAATATGTCTTGCAGTTCATCATTGCAATACTGCGCATTATTCAACTCATTTTGAAAATTTTGATCAGCATTCGGAAAAGCAAGTAGCTTTTGAAAGAATAATTCGGCAATATCCTATGTCGTCCGCAAGGGGATCAAGCGCAGAGAAACGTATTTGTAAAAAACTAATCATTTTATTGATTATAACGAATGAACTTTGGTTCTGTGTATAGAGAAAAGTATTCAACGATAAATTGTTCATATCGATAGAAAGAACGTAAAAAGCCGAGCTTAAAACGCTCAGCTTTTTTCTAAAATAAGACAAGATCAAAGCAAAAAAAGGGTGAAGCAAGGAACGATCAAAGCAAAAAGAGTGAAGAAAGAAAAGAGTAACGCAAAGAAAAGATTGCCGCCGCAAAGAATTTTTGCGGCGGCAATCTTAAAAAAGAAGATCTGAAATTTTATTTGACGGAGTTGCTGTAATTATAGATTTTTTCCAGCAAACCGTCAGAAATCACATTGCGGTATCTGCCCATAAATACGAAGATCTTAGCAAAGAATTCGCGGTTGTCGCCGCCGATATGGTAGGCGGGCAATCTCTTGTTGTCGCCGTAAATACGGGAAATAAACAGGCGGTCAAATTCGTCTCTCTCCTGCGGCGTCAGGCTGGCAAGGAACGGATCGGGTATAAATCCGGTATTGTAACCGTAATACGCGCCGGCGGGTTGCTGCGGCGGATATTGCGGCTGTGTTCCGTAATACGGGGGAGCGGAATAACCGTAAGCAGTTTGCTGCTGATTGGAAGAAACGTTCGCAGCTTCCTGTTTTTGCGCTTTTTGTTCTTCCTGCTGTGCGTAGTCGGTATATTCGCGATTGAACTGTCCGTCATATTTTGCCTGGTTAAAGTCAAACGGTTTTTCTTCCGCAACGTCTTCTTTTGCGGCGGTTTCCGGTTCAACGGGGGTATCACGGATCACGCTTTCATAATCGGAAGGGGCGGACACTTCTGCTTCCGCTTGCTTTTCGATTTCTTCAATGGAAATTTGCGACGCGGTTTCGAAAGCCTCGTTCATCTTATCAGCTTCCGGATCTTTTTCGGGTTCTTCCGCGACGATAGGCTTTT
This sequence comes from uncultured Bacillota bacterium, assembly GCA_949283775.1. Taxonomy (GTDB): domain Bacteria; phylum Bacillota; class Clostridia; order Christensenellales; family Borkfalkiaceae; genus Borkfalkia. The sequence goes on along the minus strand of CASDTU010000036.1, from coordinate 4,232 downwards.
CGTCGGCTGCGGCGTCGGCGGCGGGCTGTGCTTCGAACCCTTTGACGGCCATTTGGTTATTCGCATCGAAAACAAACGGCTCAGCCGCACGCTTTTTCTTGCGGGAATGCAAAACGCAGACCAAAACGATGGCGTAGATGAGTTGGGCCAAAGATAAGCCGAGCATTCCGATCGTGCCGATCTGGTCGAAGACCTTTGTAAAGGAAGAGGTGATTCCGAGCATAACGAAGGCGAAAGCTGCGACAACAAAGATTAAAACGGAGCGGATCAGATCGATGACGGACATTTTCGGAAATATCAGCGTCAGGAGAGCAAGCCCGAAGTTCGCAAGAACAGCCCAGCCGAGCACATAGAATCCGTACGTGGTCAGCGTATATTTCAGGCCATCGCCGAATTGAGGTTTTGTAAACAGATCCGCAAACGTATATTCTTCAATGAAGGTATATTTTTGTGCAAAAACAAAGAACGCCGCCGCGAGCAGTGCAAAGATGAGTTTTGCAAAGCCAAAACCTTTGTAAGCGGAAAAATTGAGCACGATCAGTCCCAGCAGGGAGAAGAACAGCAAAAACGCCGCAGAATTGAGCGCGATTCCCGTTTTGCTGCTGAAAATCAAATCGCGCAGCGTAAATCCTTCATCGAGCAGGGCATACAAAAAGAGCAGGATCGCGGCAAGACCTGCGATCGTTTTGATATAATTGAAGACGAGCGCCGCCCTTCTTTTCGTAAAGAAGGAAACGACCGTGCAAATGATGAGGAGGGCATAAAAGCCGATGAACCCATACATCGCGATTTTGATCAGTCCTTCGCCTAAAAACTCCTTTTTAAACAGGTTTAGAATCTGTGACCAAAGACTGGTTTCGTAAACGACCAGGTCAGGAACGAATAAAAAAGCTGCGAAGCCAGCAAAAAGCAGCACAGATAAGACGATCTGTAAAACTTTTCCTTGTTTTTTAGTTTCGGGTGTCGCCGTTTCGTTTGACATAAGATGTACCCCTATTTTTATTTTTTCTGCCGCACGTTTGCAGAAAGATTTTTCTGTGCGACAATATCACAGTTATTATTTTACTACATGGAGCGGAAAGTGTCAAGTATAAATCAAAATACAAGGCAAAAAGTCCGCCGTGCGGCGGCGAGCGGATGCCGTGCGCGCGTGCGGCGCGGAAAAAGACAAAGACATCGATCCGCGTGCGGCGAAGCGAAGATACTCGCGTATATATTGTAGAATGTGTAAAAGAGGCAAAATTTTACATAGCAAAGACTCTTTTGGTAAAAATTATTGATATTTAGCGGAATTTGCGCTATAATGAAAGGCAATGAACGAAAATCTGACGAAAAAAGGAGAAGAGGATGTATTCTGAGCTGAAAAAAATTCTCCATTTGATCCATGAAAATACGGGCATAACGGTCAACGTATGCGCGGCGGACGGAAAGCCGTTCGATCAAAGCAAAAAAGGGGATGCGGAAATCAACGGGATCGTGCAGGATGAAGCGGCAAACATGACGCGGTTCAGCGCGGAGTATAAGGCGTCGAAATATATTTTCTCCATAGAAGGGACGGGCCCGGTGCAAAAGAACTATGCGTTTTTGCTTGCGGACATGATAGAGAATTCTTCCAACAAGGCGGTCAATTTGCCCAAGGGTGAATTTGTGCGGCGGATTCTTCTGGGGGAATGCTCCTCAGCGGACGTGCAGAAATACTGTGCAAAATATTCGGTTCCGGACATACCGTGCTTTGCGCTCGCCGTATCGGCGGAAGGGAAGATATCCGACGTGATTTCGCTTCTTTCGCAATATGCGGGCGGAGAAGCCGATTGCGCGGTAACGATCTCGGGCAAGGACTGCGCCTTCATCAAGTTTATGGAGATAGATTCCGAATACCAATCCTCCGTCGATTTTGCGGATTTCATCTCCCGCTCGCTCTTGGAAGAATTGGGGATTCGCTCGCATATCGGCGTGGGCGGAACTTTCCGCAAATTTGAGGATATCAGCGTATCTTATCAGCAGGCGAGCGCGGCGCTTCGCATGAGCGCGCTGTTCAATTCCAAAGGCGTGGTACACAGTTACAGAGAATTCATGCTGATCAAGATGTTGGAAGATATTCCCGAAAACAAGCTGAACGAATATTTGTCGATTTTGCTCGATAACGACGCGAAAGAACTGCTCAAAGACGAAGATATGGTCAATACGGCGGAGGAATTTTTGGAAAACAGCCTCAACGTAAGCGAGACTTCGCGCAATCTCTATATGCATCGCAACACCTTGATGTACCGCCTGGATAAGATCGAGCGCGTCATGGGGCTGAATTTGCGCAAGTTTTCGGATGCGGTTACGTTTCGTATCATCACCATCTTGAACAAATTGTTATAAATCCGTTCCGTTTGACACGGAGTAGAAAAGCATCGTTTTATATTTTTATCAAAATTGTTTTGCATTGTCATAAAAAAGTTTAAAATCTTTCAAAAAAATGTATTTTTAAAAAAGCAGCGTCGAATTTTCCGCTTTCGGTAAACGGTTCCGATCTTACAAAAAGAGAAAAGAGAAGCGGAATATTGCGGCATTTTGCAGAGGAGAAAAACAGAATGGATATTTACGAACGTTCTTTACAATTACATAAAGACTTGCGCGGGAAATACGAAATGCGCTCTCTGATCGAGATCAAGGACAAGGATGCTCTGTCGGTGGCGTATACGCCTGGCGTTGCGCAGCCCTGCCGCGAAATCGCAAAAGATTCCGAAAACGCCTACCTGTATACCAGAAAATGGAACACGGTGGCAGTAGTTTCGGACGGCAGCGCTGTTTTGGGGCTCGGAAATATCGGCGGATTGGCGGGGCTTCCGGTCATGGAAGGGAAGAGTATTCTGTTTCGGGAGTTTGCGGGCATCGACAGTATTCCGATCGTATTGTCCGGGCAGGATGAGGACGATATCGTAAAGACGGTGGAGATGATCGCGCCTTCTTTCGGCGGTATCAATTTGGAGGACATCTGCGCGCCGAAATGTTTTGCCGTGGAAAAGCGTCTGAAAGAAAAGCTGGATATACCGGTATTTCACGACGATCAGCACGGGACGGCGATCGTTGTGGCGGCGGCGCTGTTCAATGCTTTGAAACTTGCCGGAAAAGAAATCGAAAAAGTGCGCGTCGTGATTTGCGGCGCAGGCAGCGCAGGGATCGCGATCTGCAAACTGCTGCTCGAATGCGGCGCAAAGAACATACTCATGGCGGATAAAAACGGATTGGTGTGCGAAGGGGAAAGCTGGCTCACGCCGGCGCAGACGGAGATCGCAAAGCGGACCAACCGCGAGAAAAAGCGCGGCGTTTTAAAAGATGCGATCAAGGGCGCGGACGTTTTCATAGGCGTTTCGGCGCCCCGTCAGCTGACGGGCGAGATGGTTTCGCAGATGGCGGAAAAGAGCGTGGTGTTTGCGATGGCGAATCCGGAGCCGGAAATCTACCCGCAGGATGCTTTGGAGGCAGGCGCATTCGTCGTTGGAACGGGCAGGAGCGATTTCCCCAACCAAATCAACAACGTATTGGCGTTTCCGGGGGTTTTCCGCGGTGCGCTCGATGTGCGCGCGCGCGACATCAGCGAAGGGATGAAGGTAGCTGCGGCGCACGCATTGGCAAATCTTGTGAGTGATTCTCTGGCGCGCGATTGCATTATTCCCTCGCCGTTCGATCCGCGCGTGGCAAAGGCTGTGGCAAATGCCGTTGCGGAGCAGGCGAAAAAAGAGGGGCTGGCCAGGATCTGATCGGTCGGCGATTGTTTGCAAGACGGTCGTAATTTTGAAAGTGGTATTGCTATATTCAAAACAGTTTCAATGAAAAAGCGACGGAAAAGACGAGAAATCATATCGCCGCTTTTTTATTTATTTGTTGGAAAGAAATGTGCATGACGATGCAAAAAAAGGGGGATACTGTATGACGTACGAGGAAATGTATGCGCTTGCCTGCAAGAAGCGGAAGCCCTGCCGCCGCGGTGAATTTTTTTCATCGGGATTGGTTTGTGCGGTGTTGGAGGGCGGAAACGGTCAATATTATGTCGGCGTGAATCTTGACCTCGCGTGCGGTCTCGGTTTTTGTGCCGAAAGGAATGCCGCGTCGACGATGGTGACGGACGGCGAGACGGCCGTGCGCAGGATCGTCTGCGTCGGGGAAGGGGATCGCCTGATGACGCCGTGCGGCAGTTGCAGGGAATTTTTGTCTCTCCTTTCGCCGGAGAATACAAAGACGGA
>CASDTU010000035.1 GCA_949283775.1 uncultured Bacillota bacterium | reverse complement strand
CCCAGCGGCTTTATGAGCTTTGCGATATACATCGCCGTCGCGTCCCCTTCCACGTCCGGATTGGTGGCGAGGATCACCTCTTCCACATTGCCCTCGCCGATGCGCGCCAAAAGTTCGCGGATGCGGATATCGTTCGGGCCGATCCCCTCCATCGGATTGATGACGCCGTGCAGGACATGGTATACCCCTTTGAATTCATGCAATTTTTCCAGCGCGATCACGTCTTTCGGCTCTTTGACGACGCAGATCACTTTCGGATCCCGCTCTTTGCAGATATCGCAGACCTCGTTTTCCGTAAAATTTCCGCAAATTTTGCAGTATTTTACCTTTTTCTTGACATTTAAAATTGCCGCCGCGAATTCCTGCGCCTCGCTTTCGGTCATGCCGATCACTGTATACGCATACCGCTGCGCCGATTTTTTCCCTACGCCGGGCAGTTTGGAAAATTCGTTGATCAAACGCCCGATCGGCTCGATAAATACCTGCATAGATTATAACAGGCCTCCCATTCCGCCCATGCCGCCGAGAGGGCCCATCTTTTCCTTATACACTTCGTCCGCCTTTTTGTATCCGTCCAAAATTGCCGCCATGATCAGATCTTCCAGCATTTCCACGTCCTCCGGATCGACGACTTTTGCATCCAACTCGATCCCGTCGATGATCTTTTTGGCGTTCATGTAGACCACGACCGCCTCTCCGCCGCTCGTGCCGACGATTTCCCAGTCATCGAGAAGTTTTTCCGTCTCCTGCAGCTGTTCCTGCATTTTCTGCGCCTGTTTCATCAGGTTCTGCATATTGCCGCCGCCCATTCCGCCTTTAAATCCCGCCATTTTCTTTTCCTCGCTTTTTATTTTTTCGTACCTTTTGCTGTTATTTATAGACCCGCCTTTTTCGTTTTGCCGGCACAAAACTCCTCTTTGCCGACCGATTTCAGCGGATCTCTATGTCCGTGTCCGGAAAATTTTTCTTGATCGTCTCGACGCTTTCGGAAAAGGCGTCTTTTTTTTCTCCCCGCATACGGATCTGAAAGTCTGTAATCCCGATGCTTTCCAAAGCAGACCGGATGCTCTTGTAATGCTCTTCCCGATTCAAAGAACGGTAGATGATTTCATTCGACGCAAGCAAAACAAACGTATCCCCCTCGAAAGCATGTTCCAGATCCTGGCACATCGTAAAGAGAACGCCGTTCTTTGCACCTTTTCGAAGCGCGCGCATAAAATATCCGAACGCCGCTTTCCGCTTGTCGGGAGCGAGAGCGTTTACCTTTTCATCCAGCGGCTTGCGCATCGAAAATACGTCCGTCTGCATCGGAGGCTCGTCAAACTGTTCGGGCGGAGCTTCCTCGTCCAGATCGCGCACGGAAAACGGAGTACCTTCTTTTCCGTCGTCTTGCAAAAGCGCCGACGGCGCCGCGTTCAAGTTTAAACTCTTTCCGCCGCCTTGCGCCGCCTGTCCTGCGGCAAACGCGCCGCTTCTGAGCTTTGCTTCCAATGCGTCCAGCCTGCGGCTGAGCGTGAGCACGTCCAAATCCGCCTGCGGAAGACAGGCCTTTGCGATCGCCGTTTCCAAAACGATGCGCGGAGAAGAGGAATACCGAAGATCCGTTTCCACATCCGCAAAGATCTCGCAGCAGCGCAAAATCTTGCGCCCGTCCGCCAAAGCGGCGATTTTTTGAATCTGCTCATACATTTCCGCGGGAAGATTCAAGACCGCGTTGCCGTCGCGGCAGGTTTTTGCAACCGTACATTGATTCAAAAATGTCAGAATATCTTTCGCCAGAACGCCGATCCCTTTGCCGGAAGATAAAATTTTTTCCGTTTCCGTCAGGGCGTCTGCGGCGTTTTCCGTCAAAATCGTTTCGCCTAATCGGACGATATCATAAAAATCCGCGCTGCCGAGCACTTCGTTCACATCCTTGTACGTCAGCTTGCCGCGGCTGTACGATATGCACATATCCGCAATCGACAAGCTGTCGCGCATACTGCCCGCCCCCGCGCGCGCAATCGCGGATACGGCTTCGTCTTCAAACTCCTTGCCCACCTGCCGAAGTACCTTTTTGAGATGCTCTTCGATATCGCTCTGCGGGATCAGTTTAAAATCGAACCGCATACAGCGCGAGAGGATCGTCGCGGGCAATTTGTGCGGCTCCGTCGTCGCAAGAATAAAGACCGCGTGTTTGGGCGGTTCTTCCAGCGTCTTTAAAAGGGCATTGAACGCGGAATCGGACAGCATATGCACTTCGTCCACAATATACACCTTATAGCGGCAGGAAACGGGCGGATACTGCACCTTTTCTCGCAGATCGCGCATTTCGT
>CASDTU010000034.1 GCA_949283775.1 uncultured Bacillota bacterium | reverse complement strand
AAGCGAGGTCGTACAGGAGAGGCTTCGTATCCGCTGTGGATACTACGGACACGACTTCGTTTTCCCGTAAAAGATACAGGCCGTCTTTCGTCAGGGCATAAACATTGCCGTCAAAATCGGACAAGATCTTTAAAGTATCGGTGGGGGCGGCGAATACCGGAACGCCCGCAACGCCGTCGCCGAACGCCGCGCTGTCGTACCGATAGACGGAAGAATTTTGAAAGACATACAGATTGCCGTAAATATCCGCCGTAACGGAGGTTGCGGACAGTGAAATGCTCTTGATAGTCAAACTGTAACCGCTTTCCGAAGGCGTGATGATACCGACGTTGTTCTGTGTCCCCGAAGTTACAACGAAAAATTTCCCGTACGAATAGGCGCAGCTTTCGATGTTTGCGCCGAATCCGGGATCGAAGCGCGCCAGCTCTTCTCCCTCATACGAATAGACGGCGAGATTTCGCCGATCGGATACGACGAAGGCATCCTCTCCCGCGCAGAGGATCTGCGGGGAAGCAAAGTCGGGCGCCGTATCTTTTTCGCCTCCCGACAGAATTTCGGTATATTCGCCTGTTTTTAAATTGCATTGCAAGACGCGGTCATTTTCGGTGTCGGCAATGAGGAGCATTTCTCCGTAAGAGGAAACGTCGCTCGCGTTTGCGGCGAGGCGGTTGACGCTCGTGGAATATTTCCCGATCTCGTACGAAGAAATTTCATGCGGCGAGGCGGAACAGTCGATCTTTTTGATCGAGTTCGTTTCGCCGCTCAAAAGATAAACGGCATTTGCATGATATTTTACGGTGGAAGCGCTTATCGTTAAACGGTTTTCCGTTAAAGGTGTTTCCGTATCGAGGTGTGTATCGAAGACGGAATTTCCGCTCGTCGAGTAGTAAAAGGAAAAAGAGGAATCGTCATCGTCATACACGGCAAAGGAACTGATATTGTTGACCGTTTGGTTACATTTTTCGATGAGCGCGTCGCCGCTGATCATGTACACGATATTGTTGATGGCGAGATACACTTTTCCGTTGTATACGGAGAAATTGGGATCAGTGCAATTACACTCACTGTTGTATAAGATGGTTTCATCATCCATGAAAGGATCGATTCTGCTGCGGTAGACGATCAGTGTGCCGCTATGCGTGAAGGTATAATAGATGGTGTCTCCCAAAATGATCATGGAGTAGCAGGTAAAGTTCGGAAATTCGGTGCTTTCCAGCGTGTCCGCGCTTAGATCGATTCGATACAAAGTTTTGGCACTGGGAGCAAAATAGTATAAATATGTTTTTCCCTCGGTATCCGTATAGAAGGATAATGATTTTAGCTCGCTGTTCGGGTTGCTTGTTTGCAGATAGACGTTTTTCTCCCTGTCGTAGATATAGAGAACGGAACCGCTGTCCGTACGGTCGGCAATGGCGATATATTTGTCGTTGACGGCAAAATTAATGGGATTTTTCAGATCCAGATATTGTTCGTAAGAGGAGGGCAGCAGCAGAGAAATTTCTTTTTCCGCGCTGCTCTCGACGCTGTCCGCCGACGAGGATAGCGCAGAGGCCGTCGTCCTTTGCGGTAAATATATGGAATTTGACGTAAAGAAAACTGCAAGCAGCAGCACAAAGATCAAAAGCGTTTTTTTCATTCGTTTCCCCGCACCGCCAAACGTTTGACGGCATTTTTTTTATTCTTTCTTGGTAGAGTATTTTTATTTTTTTCGATTATAGCACATTTTGCAAAATTTGTCGACAATATTTTTGATGTTTGTAAGATTAACGTTTTCCTGATTTTGTCTTTTCCGCAATCGGCAATCGTTTTGCCTGCTAAGCAAGAGCAACGCGCGTGTATTTTTTAAAATAATTACCAAATTTTACCAAAAAAATAAAAATCAGGCAATCATATGCCTGATTTATGCGCTATACTGCCATAAAAATAAGAACATATGTTTGTATTTTTCTGGCAGGTATGCTGTAAAATAAATAATTTTTATGCAATAATAATTTTGCAAGCGCGGGCAGGAAGTTGTGCGAAGGCGGCGTTTTGGCGGAACCGGTAAAAAATGAGCGATTGAGCAGAAAAAGACCGAAAGAGAAGCGGGAAAAGGAGGTCGGGTATTGAAGGGATATCAAAAAGTAATGTTGTATGCGTATCCGAAACTGAAAAGATGGACGGAAGATATCGGGCAAATGATACGCGCAAAGGCATGCGCGTCGTACAGGGGAAGGGAAACGGCGGAGAGCTGCGTGGAAAAATTGCTGGAATACCAGTATGCGCAAAACTGCTTTCAAAGTTTAAAAGCGGATTTGGATACGATTTTCGGCGCTCTGACGGAGGAGGAACTATATTTGCTCGAATACAAATATTTCCGAAGAAAAAAGGTTTTGCAAAGTAAGTTTTGCGATTTTCGCGTCGATTACAGCGAACGTACATATTTTCGCAGGCAAAAGCGGCTGGAAATCAAATTGAACGCTTTATTTTTACAGCGCGGCATGGACATTGCGTGGTTTGAAAGGACGCTCAAGCCCATTCCCTGTATGGCGGCGGCATTGGAAAAGATACAGTCGCAGGGGGAGAGAGAATTTGTGGACAAACGAGCGCGCTGCGAACTGAAAGTGGCGGATTCCGAACATAAAACGCTTTCGTTTTTTTCCGCCTTGATGGGCGAAAAAGGAAATGCCTGCGCAAAATGATTCGGCAAAAGAAGAGCGGCGTCGATAAGATATTTTTGCCGCAATAAAGTTTGTGCGGAGGCGCGCCGATTCAAGGGGCGCGCGGGAGCCGGCAGGAAAGGCTTGGCGGAGCTTTTTAAAATATTTTGCCTAAGTAGCAGAAAATATCCGAATAAAAGTGCGAAAAATAGCTGCATCAGAAAACGGATTCGTCGAATTGATCCGAATCTTCCGCAAACGGATCCCTGTCGGCAGCGGCCTTGGAGGGGCGGAACAAAAAATAGATCGCGCCCAGTGCGGCCACGGACAGCGCGCAGATCAGAACAATATTTGCGGCGCTCGTCTTTGCTTCGGAAGGATTCGCCGTGTCCGAAGGCTCCGTCTGCGTATGTTCCGTGTTCAGGGGATAGTCGAGAGGCGGACAGACGGTGGCAGGCACATAGCCGAAAGTTCCTTCCATATTGACATAATAGTAGACGGAGGAGCCGAAGAAAAACGTGCCGTAAAAATCGGCGGATACCGTATAGCTCGTGATAAAATCGTCGGGGAGCGCGGTCTCGTCGCCGGCGGAAAAGGTAATGCTCGTGCGATAAGCAAGATAGGGCGTTTCCGGAATATAGTCGACGGGAGCTACGTCGCTTTTTCGGCAGTATCCCGTAAGCGGAGCGGCGGATTGTTGGGCGGAACCGTATTCGATCTCATAATATTCTCCCGCATTGCCGATGATCTTTACAAAATAGGTTTTCGGTAAAATAAATACTCCCGAGCTTTCCTGCGGCTGACTGAAAAAGTAAACGTCGTCCTGTTCAACACGGGCATACTGCGGCGCGCTTTCGCCGAAATCGGGATCGGTTTCCGCAAAGACGGCAAACGCCGGAACGGTCTGGAATAAGAGTATTGCAAGTATCAATACGGAAAGTATTTTTTTCATAAAATATGTCCTCCTGCATCGTGCGGAAAATAGTATACACAGTATTTTTGCGCAAAAAAAGGGATTAAAACGGGGATAACTACGGTTTTTGTCATATGCTGGAAAGTGAAATTATTCAAAGGGTCTTACAAATTGAGGGCGAACAGGCGCGCAGGGCCGCCGGAAACGCGCTCGATCGATACAACAAGGGCCCCAAAAAACATAAAAAACAGCTGGCCTTCCATAAATGCCGCAAGCGCAATCGATGGGTGTTCGGCGGCAACCGCAGCGGAAAGACGGAATGCGGCGCGGTGGAGTGCGTGTATATGGCGCGCGGTATTCATCCGTATCGAAAAAACCGCCCCAATGTGTTCGGCTGGGTTGTGTCGCTGTCGCAGCAGGTGCAAAGAGACGTCGCGCAGAAGAAGATTTTGCAGTATTTGTCGCCCGAATGGATCGAGGATATCGCCATGCTGTCGGGGAAGAAGGGTTCGCCTTCGGGCGTGGTCGATCAGATCCGCGTGCGCAACGTGTTCGGCGGGATCTCCGTCATCGGGTTTAAAAGCTGCGATCAGGGCAGGGAAAAATTTCAGGGGGCGTCTTTGGACTTCGTGTGGTTTGACGAGGAGCCGCCGCAAGATATTTACGAGGAATGCCGTATGCGCGTGATGGATCGGGCGGGAGACCTGTTCGGCACGATGACGCCGCTCAAAGGTCTGACTTTTGTGTACGACGAAATTTATATGAATAAAAACAACAACCCACAGGTTTGGTATGAGTTTATGGAATGGAGCGACAATCCCTATTTAAAAAAGAGGGAGATCGCGCTGCTCGAACAATCGATGGACGCCAAAGAGCTGGAGAGCCGAAGATACGGAAAATTTTGCGTGAATGAAGGGCTCGTGTACACGGAATTTGATGAACGGGTGCATGTAATTGCGCCGTTCAGCGTCCCGTTTGAATGGCAGGATACTATTTCTATCGACCCCGGATTGAACAATCCGCTCTCCGCACACTGGTACTGCGTAGATTTCGACGGCAACGTGTACGTCGTGGCGGAAAGCTATGAGGCAAAGCGCGATATCGATTATCATGCGCAGCGTATCAAGGAGATCAGCGCACAGCTCGGCTGGCATACCGACTTTCAGGGCAGGATCTGCGCGCTCATCGATTCCGCCGCAAACCAAAGGACGCTCGCGAGCAGCAAGAGCGTGAGCGAACTGTTCTATGAACGGGGGATCAACGTCAATGCAAACGTCAACAAGGATCTCTTTGCGGGGATCGCGCGCGTCAAAAGCTATTTAAAAGGGGAAAACGGCGTTCCGAAATTGTACATCTTTGAAAATTGCGTCAATCTTATCCGCGAATTAAAAGGGTATTTTTGGGGCGAAGGCGACATTCCGCGAAAAAAAGATGATCACGCTTTGGATGAACTTCGCTATTATCTGATGACCAAACCGCACGGCGAGCCGCCGGAAAAGGAACTGACGGCGGTGCAGAAGGACAAGGCGCGGCTGTTGCGCCGTCTGCACGGCAGACGCGGG
>CASDTU010000033.1 GCA_949283775.1 uncultured Bacillota bacterium | reverse complement strand
TGGTCGGTGAACGAATGGAGCAAGACGGACAATTATGCGCTGTTTTACAACATCGAGATCGTCGACGCGGCGATAGAGCAGGGCAAGCAGATCGCGTTCTGCTACAACAAGTACGGCGCGGACAAAAAATTGCACAAGACGAGCGACCAACGCGCCACGCCCTATCAGATGATGTTGCGAAATCAGCGGTATTATCTGATCGCCTGCAACGAAAAGTGGAAAAATTTGGGGCATTACCGCCTCGACCGCATCACCGATATCCGCCTGACGGATGACCCGGTAACGCCGCTGCGGTCGCTGTCGGGGCACGAAGGCGGCATTGATTATAAGGAATATGCCACCTCGCTCCCGTATATGTTTACGGACAAGCCCGAACGCGTCGAGTTTTTGGCGGATCCCGCCATCATTGATCAGATCGTCGATTGGTTCGGCGACAACGCGCGTATCGAGCAAAGCGGCGAAACGCTGAAAGCGTCCGTCAAAGTCAGTCCTATGGCGATGGAATATTGGGCGATGCAGTACTTGAACTCTGTGGAGATCCTCTCGCCTGTCTCTTTGCGCGAGCGTATCGCGGCGAACTTGGAATCGGCAAGAGGGAAGTATAGGTAAAACAGAAGCTCTCGCCCCAGCTTTTTGTGACAAACCCGTTGCCATGCCGGACGGGTTTTTGCCTCTCCGTGTGAGATCGTTTGGTCGATGAACGGGGTCTTTTGCATTGTCGTGTACCGTCTTCGGTACGAGAATCGATGTATAACGGGATCATAAAAGAGAAATCGAACGCTGTCGCCGCTTTCGGCGCAGCGAAACCGATATTTCACGATCGGGACGATTGGAAGGAGGGTGTATGGATAAGAATGATGAATCGCATGAGTTTTTACGGAGCGCGAGCGAGAAACTTAGGACTCAATCAAAAAAAAATCGAAATTGACAAAGGAGCCGAAAAACTCCCCGAAAGATCGGAACGCACGGCGCAAATGTCGATCGGTGCCGAGCACGCAGCACATGAGACAGAAGCCTCAAAGGCGGCACAGCCGTCGGTGGAAGAACTCGGGATCACGGACGAATTGTGCGAAGATGCGTTTCGGGAGGGATTTGCGGCAAAGGATTTTTCCGTTGCTTTTTTTCAAAGACAGTTTCGGTTGAAGTATATAGATGCCTGCAACCTGCAAGATGTATTGCGGCAAAGCGGGAAAATAAAGAGGGCTTTTCTTGTCGGCGATACGGTTTGCAGAGGGTAAAAGCATATGTTTGTAAAAAAATTGACGATCGAACAGTTCGGGCGGATCGGGTATAAAAGTTTTTCGTTTGAACAGCCGCTGACTATTTTTGCTGGAGAGGAAACGGGAGAAATTTTTGCCGCGCTGTGCGTCGTGCTGGATAACCGTCTCTTGCGTTTTCAGACGACATGGTATCGCTTTACGGAGAAAAGCAAAATTTATGCCGAAATTGAAAAGAGCGGGAAGGTTTATATGGTAGAGGCTGTTTATGATGAAAGCGCGCCTGTTCATTGCGTCATGCGAATTTATTGCGGTGGGCGACTGCTTTCGGACGAAGAACGGACGGCTGTGTTTCAAACGAGCATTGAAGAGGAAGAATGTTCCTATTTTATAAACCGTTACGATTATAGCAGGTACGTTCCGTTTGCTGAATTGGATTTTACAAAAAAGCTTGCAGGGTATCGTCTTGGCTTACAGGAAGAAAACAGGCAAATATTTTCTGCCCGAACGGACGGAATCGGGCTA
>CASDTU010000032.1 GCA_949283775.1 uncultured Bacillota bacterium | reverse complement strand
CGGCAATACAATTACCGGAACCTGTACCGTTTACGTCTACAAAACTGCGTCTGCGCTCTCTTCGTACGATGCCGTCCAGACGGGCAATTCCAACTATGCAAAACGAGAAGTTTCCCTCTATGCAGGCGGACAGGAAAAAACGTTCGCAGACGGCATTTACACCAAGGCAAACGGCACCCTTTCGCTCGCTTTCGATATTGCGGAAGGAGGTTTTAAACGCTTCACAGCGAACGTCGGCGTCGATAAAGTCATACGGGACAACAAGCCCTACGGCGCTTATGTCAACGCGACCGTTCGAGTCTATGCGGACGATCAGCTTTTATTTGAAAAAACGGGATTGCGTTGGACGCAGGATTACACGGTTATAGCCGTTACGATTCCCGACGGAACAAAAACGTTGAAGCTGGAAATCACCGATACGACCGGACAGGGCGGGATCGGCTGGGGAAACTGCCTGCTGTACAAATAATACTTTTCTCTCCTCTGCTGCCTGTCCTCTTCGCATAGCTGCTTGAAACGCGCAGCGAATGGCTTTTAAAAACAGTTTGAAACGCGCAGCGAATAGCTTTTAAAAACAGTTTGAAACTGCCGCTCCTTTCTTTGATTGCAATAACAGCATATCCTTATTCGTCTCGCGAAAACCGAACCGCTCAATTCTGATCTTTGAGCCGTTTTTGGCTATACTCTCTGCCTCCCCTTTCAACAAGGCGGATCGGCACATGGGATTGCCGTTTGCGGCATTTCAAGTTTCTATAAAATCAATTCGTTTTTTAAAACAGAGTTGTACTATTTTCAAAAAACAATTCGTTTTTTTGAAAACGTTTCTAAACGACGGCAATTCGGTTTTTGGGCAACGTTTCTAAACAACGATATTTCGGTTTTTAAAAAACAGCGTTTAATGTTTCTAAAAAAAGACGGTCTTTCCCTGCCGAACAGCGGCACAGAAAGACCGTCTTTTTTACCTTTTTTTTAGTATGTCAGATTTTTTATTATGCCCGAACGACTTCCAGCCGGCTGCCGTTCCGAATTGTTCTATACCCGCTCGCCACCGTATACGCACCGCTGATAGCTCCGTTCGGCCCATAGAAGCTGCCGCCGCTGAGCATTACCGACGCTCCCGATTCAATGAAGATTCCGTACGCCATAGAGCCGTCGAAAGTACCGCCGCTGATCGTCAGCTCGGCATACCTGTTTCCGCACCAAATCCCGTTCGCGTTTGCGCCATTGCTTTTCGTCGTGCTCGCAAACGTACCGCCTCGGATCTCCACTTTCGGTGCGCGGGAAGAATCGACAATGCCGTACTCGTTTTTCGTGATTTCGATCGCCACCGCCGTAATATCGCCCTTTACCGTAATATCGTCGCCCTTGCCATTTTCTCCGCCTCTCGGCTCAAACAATACGTCGACGTACTGATAAATGCTTACGCCCGCCTGCCCGTTGACAACGAACGAACCTCCGTAAATATTCGCGTCCGCCTTTGCGTCCGCCGCCGTACCCATAAAGAACGCGCCGCTGCCAGAAGTGCTTACGTCAAAAATTCCGCCGTAAATATTGGCTGTGCCTCCGTACATCTTAAAGCTGTAAGACGCCGCCGCTCCCGCTACGTTCGCCCCGTTGACCGTATACGTATCGTTGCCGCTGAAAGTGCCGCCGTAAATATCGGCAACGCCGCCGCGGACCAAAATGCCGTTCCCCTGTTTTGCCGTATACTCTCCTCCGTTTACGACCAACGTTCCACCGTTCAGTTCGACTGCGTTTCCGCCGGAATAGCTCTGATAATATTGCCAATTTGACGCCGCATTCGGGATTTGAATTAAATTTCCTTGTACCGGAATATCTCCTTCTGCCGTTGCCTGCACTGCAACGTTACCCAATGTCACGTTTCCGCCGCTCACATACAATCCGCCGCCTATGGTATTGGTGATCGTGCCTTTCGACAGGGAAACCGTTGTAGATTTTCCTTCCGCGCCTTCGACGCAGACGGCATAGCTTTTGACCTCAAACGTATAATACAGGGAAGCTGCATTCAAATCGTTGTACTGATTGTCGCTTACCAGCCCGCGGTGAGTAACTAAGAACGCGCCCTTCGCCGTAACCGAACCGCCCTGCACATACACGCCGTGATAGGACATCTTCGAACTGCTCGAACAGAAAGAATATGTCTCATCGATTGTCGACGTGATCTCAGTCTTTCCGTTGAGAATGAGGGATCCTCCGGTGATATAGATGCCCGTCGCTTTGCGCGAAATGAGCGTCAGGGAAGTATTGACCGTAACTCCATCCCGCTCGGAATTGCTGCGCATGGCTATACCGT
>CASDTU010000031.1 GCA_949283775.1 uncultured Bacillota bacterium | reverse complement strand
GCTCTCGCGCGGCGCAGATCCCCTTTGCGGTGCGGTCCGTCGAGCGTCATCTGATCGCCCGTATATGCGTGGATCGTGGTCATGTAACCTTTCTTGATCTTAGCGTACTTGTTGAGCGTGTTTGCCATCGGTGCGAGGCAGTTCGTCGTGCAGGATGCTGCGGAAATGATGGTGTCGTCCGCTTTCAGCGTCTTTTCGTTTACGCTGTATACGATCGTAGGCAGGTCGTTGCCGGCAGGAGCGGATATAACGACTTTCTTTGCGCCTGCGTCGATGTGCGCCTGGCTCTTCGCTTTGGAGCAATAGAAGCCCGTGCATTCCAAAACGACGTCAACGCCGATCTTGCCCCAAGGCAGATCCTTTGCATCTTTTTCAGCATAAATTTTAATCTCTTTTCCGTCAACGATGATGGAATCCTCCGTTGCGGAAACCTTGTCCGCCAAAGCGTATCTGCCCTGTGCGGAGTCATACTTCAAAAGGTGTGCGAGCATTGCAGGGCTCGTCAAATCGTTGATAGCAACAACTTCATAACCCTTCGCGCCGAACATCTGTCTGAACGCGAGACGGCCGATACGGCCAAAACCGTTAATCGCAACTCTTACATTAGCCATGAGATAAATCCTCCGTTTATAATAAGAATTTAATTTTTATCGCTTTTTTTCAGCGTAACTATTATAGCAAATAGGGAATATTTAGTCAATAATTTCTTGCCTTAACTTCAAAATTTCAATATTTCGCGCAATTTGCATAACATTTCCGCTTTTTTTCGCGCAATTTTACAAAATTTCCCAGTCTTTGCCTTACTTTAAATTTTCAGGATTGAGGCATTGCAAGTTTTCCGGAACAAATTTTCCGTCTTTGCGGATCAGCACATCGTCAAAATAGATCTCGCCTCCGCCCCACTGCGGCGTCTGGATCAAGACCATGTCCCAATGCACGCTCGACTTGTTTCCGTTGTACGCGTCGTCGTAGCAGCAGCCGGGCGTGAAATGAATGGATCCCGAAATCTTTTCGTCAAATAAAATATCCAGCATGGGACTTGTAACATACGGATTGACGCCGATCGCAAATTCGCCCACGTACCGCGCGCCTTCATCGGTATCCAACACGTCGTTGAGCGCCTTCGTATCGGAAGACGTCGCCTCCACGATCCTGCCGCTTTTGAAAACCAGCCGCACATTTTCATGCTTGATCCCGTTTTCCAGCGTGGGCGCATTGAATGTGATGACGCCGTTTACACTGTCCCTGACCGGCGCGGTATAGACTTCTCCGTCCGGAATGTTCATGTG
Organism: uncultured Bacillota bacterium; assembly: GCA_949283775.1. GTDB lineage: Bacteria > Bacillota > Clostridia > Christensenellales > Borkfalkiaceae > Borkfalkia. Next base: position 4,739 of record CASDTU010000031.1, on the reverse strand, counting down.
CCCCGCACACTTGATCGCCGGTATTCCCTTGATCGAAAAAGTAAGATCGGTATCTTTCGCCACAAGGCGCACGCGATCGGTCTTTTCCATCCACTCTTTCAGCGCATCCATCGCCCTGTCCATCTTCGAATAGTCCAGCGTGCATACGTCAAAGTAATAATTTTCAAATTTTTCCGTTGACATCCCCGCATTTTGCGCCATGGACGGATTCGGATACCGCAGCACTACCCACTTCGTCTTCTTTACGCGCGTTTCATGGTGCACGGGAAAAGCATATGTGCGATCGTATACCTGCGTGTTTTCCGCCGGAACGTCCGAAAGTTCGAACGTGTTGTTTCCGCCCCGTATCCCTATATAGCAATCCATGTCCTCCATGCGATATTTTGCATATTTGGCGCGAAGCTCACAGTGTTTCTTGCTCGTTCCCAGCAAAAGCGCGCGCTCTACGCGCAGATCGATCATATCGACAAACGGAAATCCGCCCGCCGCAAATACCTTTTCCACGCAGGCATTCACAAGCTCTGCGTCGATCCCGCGCGCTTCGATCAGCACTTTTTCGCCTTTCTGACAGCGCACCGAATAGTTTACCAAACCATCCGCTAATTTATCGATTCTCGGATCTCTCATATCCGATCGCCTCCTTTCTTTTTACTGCTTTTTATAGTATGCCTTTTTATCTTTCTTCTATTATACCATCGCGGCAAAAAAAAATAAAAGGGTTTTCAAGTTATTTTTTAAAATAATTGATTTTTCTCGCGTTTTAGTGTACAATGTTTAGGAAAATAAAATTTTCGGAGGTTTTTTATTATGCCTTTGGTTACTTCGACCGAAATGTTCAAAAAAGCGTATGCCGGCGGATACGCGATCGGCGCTTTTAACGTCAATAACATGGAAACGATTCAGGGTATCGTCGACGCCGGAAAAGAATGCAATTCCCCGTTGATTTTGCAGGTTTCCGCAGGCGCGAGAAAATATGCCAACCCTGTGTATCTGAGACACCTCGTTCAGGCTGCCGTCGAAACGACCGGCCTTCCCATCGTCATGCACCTCGACCACGGCGCTGACTTTGAATCCTGCAAAGCGGCTATCGACGACGGGTTCACTTCCGTCATGATCGACGCTTCCCACCATTCTTTTAAAGAAAATATCGAAATCACAAAGAAAGTCGTTGCGTATGCGCATGACCGCGGCGTCGTTGTCGAAGCAGAACTCGGACAGCTCGCCGGTATCGAAGACGCCGTCAACGTGAAAGCGGAAGACGCTTCCTTCACGCATCCCGACGAAGTTTTCGAATTTACGCAAAAAGCCGGCTGCGACTCCCTCGCCATCGCGATCGGGACAAGCCACGGCGCTTATAAATTCAAACCCGGCCAGAAGCCTCAGCTGCGCTTCGATATCCTCGAAGAAGTCGGCAAGCGTTTGCCCGGATTCCCGATCGTTCTACACGGCGCTTCTTCCGTTCCGCAGGACAGAGTTGCCATTATCAACCAGTTCGGCGGCAAAATGCCCGATGCGATCGGTATCCCCGAAGAAATGCTCCGTAAAGCCGCTTCGATGGCCGTCTGCAAAATCAACATCGACTCCGACCTGCGCGTAGCTTGTACGGCTGCGATCCGCAAACACTTTGCGGAACATCCCGACCATTTCGATCCCAGACAGTACCTCGGCGATGCCCGCGCTGCCGTCAAAGAAATCGTAAAACACAAGATCATCGAAGTGCTCGGCAGCAACGACAAGGCTTAATCTTGTTTCTCTTAAAGTCTGCTCCCTGCGATCGGGACCGGCTCGATCCCCCGCTTCTTGCAGATTTACAACGAAGCAAAACGCTTTGTTGCCTGTTTTCATCAATTTGCTTTTCAATCCGGCGCAATTTTTGCGCCGGATTTTTCTTTCCTTTTTTTCAATCTTTTGCTTTCACTTCTCAATCAACATTTAAAAAGCTGGTTTGTTGCAAAACGTTTTATCTCCTTTTTTGCAAACAATTTTTGGATAAACTGCTTTTTCGATGCAAGACATATCCCCGTGGTTTTCTCCCGCCGACGGCCTTGAAAAAACCTTTCATCTTGATGAGAGTTGCCCCGATTTTATAAAAATTGCTCCGTATTTTATAAAAAATACTCCGTTCCTTTTGAAAAACTCGTTGCAACATCAAAAGAAAGCGAGGGCGCCAAGGGCGCCCTCGCTTTCTTTTGCAAATTTTTCATCAATTTAACTAAAAAATCGCAAACGGAAAATTATTCCATTTCATAATGGCAGCCCGACATCTGCGTAGGAGGAAGCGTTTCGCCTTCCTTCATGTAAACGCTGCCAAGACATTTTCCGTCCGGTCCGACTACTTTATACGTAGCGGACTTGGGAGCGGTTTCACCAGCATTGAATCGCATACTTTCAAACCTCCTGTTAAACAGTACTAACAGTATGCGCCCTTTTTTTGCTCTTATGCACGATTTTAACACTTTTACAGAAAAAAATTCAGACCGGCCGTCGCCGCCGCCAAAATAAGAAGATAAACGGAAAAACAGCACAAATTTTTCGGCGTCAATGCCTTTCGCATAAACCGAACGGACAAAAACCCGAAAACCGCCGCACAGAGCGAGCCTACCGCCAGGCATTGCCAGGATATCCCGATCGCAAAATTTCCGAATAGCCCCTTGAAAAATTCCGCAGCCACCGCGCCCGCGATGATCGGAATACTGAGCAAAAAGGAAAAATCTGCGGCCTCTTCTTTGGATAAGCCGCAAAACAGTCCTGCCGCGATCGTCGTTCCGCTGCGCGACAGCCCCGGCAGCACCGCAAATGCCTGCGCAAAGCCGATCGCCAACGCGCTTTTCGTTTCGAGCGGACGAAGAAGATATCCCCTTTTCAACCGTTTCGCGCTGAGAAACAAGAGAAGAGCCGTCAGTGCAAAGAAGAGCCATAGCCACTGTATACCAAAAAATACGCTGTCGATGAAATCACCGAGAAAAAACCCGACCAGCGCCGCGGGAATCGTTGCCAAGATCAAAAGGACACCCTTTTTCCTCTCGTTTTGAAAGAGCTGTACGATCTGCGGAAAAAAATCGACAACAACGGCGGCAAGAGTGCCGGCGTGCAGCATGACGCCCAAAAACAGATCCGATCCCTCCGTATCCACGTCCAAAATCCTCTCAAAAAACAGAAGATGTCCGCTGGACGATATCGGCAAAAATTCACTCAGCCCCTGCACGATTCCCAAAATCGCAGCTTTCCAAATTTCCATACTCCCTCCGGTGCTTGTACTTCTTCTGTTCACTATATGCCCCGACAGTGCAAAACAGAACCTCCCCGTTGAAAAAGATTGCAAATGGATCGGCTGTAATTTTTCTTTATGTCCGCACATTCTAAACAGCCGCGTTTTTACAAAAAAATTTTTCCTCCCGCCCAATCCGTAAGACAAAGCGTCCGAAAGCAGAAACGCAGTAAAAAGCATGAAGCGGACGACTAGCATAAAGCCTTGCCGCCTGCACGCTTTGTATTTGCTCTGCACTGCTTATTCGAACATTGCTTATTCTGCACGCGATTGTCTTTCTAAAATCAATCGGCCGCAAGCAGAACGCTTGCGGCCGATTGAAAACAACTAATTTATACGATTTGCGGGAAATTATTTCCCGGCATATTTCATCGCAATGATCTTATTGTTCCTTGCGATCATATTCATATATCCGTCGATCGAGCACATATATCGATCGCATTCCGCTACATTGGCAGAAAAATCGCGGTAATCGGTGAGATATTTTTTGATCTGCGCAACGATATTGAGCAATGAACGGAACAGCTCAAAGACCGTAAATTTATAGAACTTATCGTCGCGCACCGTAACGACCCATGCGGACGGATGCAAGATCTTGCTCGCGCTCGAATATGCGGCATGCCGATCGCTCTGCCCAGCTATTTTTTGCAATCCTTCTTTAAAATTTAAGCGATATTCTTTCCCGAACCCCTCTTTAAACCCGGGAACGTGCACGAGCCAGCCATAATTGACAAACGCATTCCGCTCTTTGACCCCGTACAATTTGCACTCTTCCGAAAGGCGCTGTTGCAGCGCCTCCGCATTCGGATTGTTTTCCATATTGAAATATTCCATGTGCTTTACATATTGGAAAAACAACTCGTCGCCCATCGTATTCAACACGATCAGGACGCACTCCAATTCGTGTAAGTGCCGCCACAAAATTACGGCGTCGCAGCTGTTGCCTGCCGCCAAAAGATTGATGACGCTCTTGATCGTAACCATCGATTTTTTGAACAGGTTGTTGATCCCGTTCATCCTGCGATCGTCCCCCTTCATCGAGCCGAGCACGAACAGCGAATAACTGCAAGCCATGTTGTATGCCGCGATCTCCGGCGAATAAACGGACGTATTGGAGCGTTTTTCCACATTTAAATGCTCGTTGATCACAATACAGACGGCAACGTCCCGCACCAGCATTTCCTGATATTTCGGATCGGTTTCCGCCTGCGCGATCGTTTCCGCCGGCAGGTGCGACGTGTGAAATACGTGAAAATAAAAGATATAGCTCACAATCTCATCCAGCCGCGCTCCGTCCAGCGCGTGCAGCCGGATCTTCCTTTTCCCCAGCTCCTCGACGTATTGATCCTTCACGCGGTAATACATATTGCGGATAAACTCCGCGTTCGGCGTTTTTCCCGCAATTCGGGCAAGACGCATCAGCTGCGCTTCAAATATGCGCTCTTCCATCTGATTTATAAAATTCGCCATA
>CASDTU010000030.1 GCA_949283775.1 uncultured Bacillota bacterium | reverse complement strand
TCTAAGTGCATGAGCAGAGGAAAGAGCAGAACGCTCAGGATTTGGAAGACGAGAGTCCGCAAAAATGAGATGAGCGCCGAAACAAGGCCGTTGTTGAGGGCCGTAAAGAAAGAGGAGCCGTAAATGGCGAAGCCCGAACAAAGGAACCCGAAGGAATAGATCATAAAACCGCGCAAAGTCATCTGCATCAGCTGCTTGTCGTAACCGACAAAAATATGGGAAAGCGGTTTCGCCATCAATTCGGCAAAAGCAAACATACAAGCGGCAAATACAGAAATGAGGATCAGGCCCTTTTTCAGTACATTTTTTAATTCTTTTGTGTTTTCCGCCCCGAAATTATAGCTGACGATCGGGGCGGAGCCGATCGAAAAGCCGATAAAAATCGCTTGAAAGACCAAGCTGACGTACATCAAAACTCCATATGCGGCAATGCCGTCTTCGCCCGCATATTTCAAAAGCTGTACATTATACAGCATGCTGACGATCGACATGGATATATTGCTCATGAGTTCCGACGAACCGTTCGTGCAAACTTTGAAAATTGCTTTTCCGTCAAACGACGGTTTGGCGATCCGCAAAAGACTGGTGTTTTTTCGCCCGAAATAGAGGATCGGCAATATTCCTCCGATATATTGGCTGATCGCAGTGGCGGCCGCCGCGCCTGTCAAGCCCCAAGAGAAGACGGCGACAAAGAGCGCGTCTAAAACAATGTTCGTACAGCCCGAGATCAAAGTCGTATAAAGTCCCAGCTTGGGTTTTTCGGCTGTTGTAAAAAAGCACTGAAATTCAAACTGAACGATATATCCGGGAATCGCAAGCAAAATCACGCGGCCGTAAGTGAGGGCGTCTTCCAACATTTGGCCCTCCGCTCCGAGGGCAAATGCGAGGGGGCGGATGAAGATCTGACCTAAAACGGATAAAACAATGCCGACGCCGACGGAGAGAAAGATGATCATGGAAAAGACGGAATTTGCTTTTTGCCTGTCGCCTTCTCCGATCAGCTTAGCGATCAACGCGCTGCCGCCCGTACCGAACATAAATCCGACGCAGCCTAAGATCATTAGAAACGGCATGATAAAATTGACGGCGGTAAAAGCTGTTTTTCCTACGTAATTGGAGACGAAGAATCCGTCGACAACACCGTAGACGGATATAAAGACAAGCATGCAGATAGCGGGAAGGGAAAAGCGAAGCAGTTTTTGGAATGTAAAATGATCGGACAGCTGTATCATAAGAAGTTTTCCTTTCAAAATAGGGTATTGTCGCGCGGCAACTTACAGCTTGGAAACTTTTGCTTTCAGCTGCATGAGAAAGCGCTTGGTAAGGGAAAAGTAAAAATCGACTTCTTCCTGCGTCCATTCGCTTAGAATTTCGTTTTCAATCCATAGGATCTTCTGCGCGGTGGCAGCGGAATACGCCTTTCCCTGTTCGGTTAGAAAAATATCTTTTGTTTTTTTGCCGGCGGACAGCAAATACACGTACCCTTGTTTTTCCAAGAGGCGAACGGACGAATTGACGGTCTGTTTGCTCAGTCCCGTCTGCAAACAGACCGTATGCAAAGGGCAGTTGTCGCCGAAATTGCAGATCGTGTACAGGATTTTTGAAACACTGTCGGATAGACCTAATTTTAGCGACGCTTCGTGATAAACTGCGTCGATTTCGCCGAATACGGAATTAAAGCGGTTCATAGTTTTGTTTTCCGCTGTTTGCATACTTTTGCTTTCTCCTAATAAGAACAAAATATATTTTGATTATAGTACGATTTCGTACCATTGTCAATCATTCAAAGATAAAAAAGCCTTTTAAGAGAAAAAAGCGATCAAAAAGAATTTTATTAAGGAGGAAAAATGCGGCGCATAGGATATGGAAAAAGGATAAAAACTAAGAGGGAATTAAAAAACGGCGAACAAAATGTTCGCCGTAAAATCGCGCATTAAAATCAAAAGGAAATGATCGGAAATTTTTATAAAATCTCGTCGGAATCGGTAGTGGAAACGTCGTAGCGGATCTTGCTGTCGCGAGACAGGATGTCCTTGATAAAATCGTTGTACCATTCCGGTTTTACGACGATGACCGTATATTTTTCATCTTTAAAGTAGAGGACGAGTTTATTGGTTTTCGTAAAGAGATGTACGGATTCAATGTTGCTGATTTTATAGACCGATTTGATAAAACCGAACCAAAGAATAATTTCTTTATCGTTGACTTTGTAAACGGAACGGATCAAGATGGAAGCAAATAAAACGATGGCGAGCAGAGCAATGAGGATGATGACGATGTACTGAATGATGAGCAACGGAGAAGAAAAACCATATTTATAAATTCTGAATCCGGTATAAATTCCGGCTCCGATACCGAGCAGCAGTCCTAAAATGCAAAAGAGAATCGCAAGTTTGGAAAGTTTAAATTTATAAGTATTCATATGCAAGACTCCTTTCATTTTCGATAAGAAAATTGTAACATAAAAAAGAATAAAATGCAAGGGGTGATTTGAACAAAGATGAGAAAGTTTCATAAAATTTATATACAGAGCAAAAAACGAAAAAAATATTCGACAAAAAAAATAGAAAAGTTGACGAAATTACTTCTTTTCAAAATTTGTAGTATAAAAATTTTTTATTTTAATTAGAGTTATATTTACTTGATAAAACGATGTGAAAGTAGTAAAATGAAAGCAGTTTAAGATAGAAAGAGGTCGATAAAATGTCACAGTTTTCGACACAGCTGATGGCTGTTGATTTTTCGCATTTAAAGGATAAAATTTTTCCGAATACGGAAAATCATATCATCGAATGGGGCTGGTTTGTTGTAAACGACAGCGTTTTTTCCGGTTTTGTAATAGTAATGGCGCTTTTATTGGTGGCATTGATTTTCCGGCTGACGGTGATACGGAAATGGAAAACGACGCCCACGTCGATGCAGATGTTTTTGGAATGGTTGGTCAGTTTTTTTGATAAAAGCGCAGACGAAATGACGGAAAAATACAGCGGTCTGATGGGGCCGTACACTTTGGGCGCGGCCGTATATATTTGCTGCGGCGTGCTGATCGAACTGTTCGGGCTTCGCCCCGCAATGGCCGATCTGGGGGCGTGTATCGCTTTGGCGCTGTGTACGTTTTTGTTTATTCATACGCTCGGGTTTGCCAAACGGAAAGCGCGCAGATTGTTGCATTATTTGAATCCGATCAACATTATTACCGACTTGGCAGTGCCTGTTTCCATGACGTTCCGACTGTTCGGCAGTATTTTGAGCGGTATGGTCATCATGGATATGGTGTATATCTTGGTGGAAGGGATTTGGTATATCGGATTGCCGCTGATTTTGCCGGCGCTTTTGACGCCGCTTTTTACGTTGTTCCACGCATTCATTCAATCGTATGTATTTGCATCGCTGACGCTGACGTTTGTACAGGAAGCGATCGAAGTGCCGCCGAAACAGCCAAAACAGAAAAAGCAAAAGCGAAAGCAGGGCGAAGCGGTGATGCCGCAAACGGTAAAATAAATTGTCGTGATCGGGCGGAAAATGGTTCGGTGAACGCAAGCTGTGAACAGGGCAGATGCGTACGGCCGAAAATACAGAGCGAAAGTAATTTTACGGAGGTAATAAGAATGGAACTTCTGGTTACAATGATAGCGAATTTTTTAGCGACGGACGGAGCGTTGCTCGGAGCCGGGATCGCTGCGCTGACGGGGCTCGGCGCAGGAATCGGTATGGGAATAGCGACGGGTAAAGCAGTGGAAGCGACGGCGCGGCAGCCGGAAGCGGTCGGAAAGATCCGTACCATGTTGCTGCTCGGTTTGGCATTTGCGGAGACGACGGCAATTTACGGATTGCTGGTCAGTATTTTGTTGATTTTCGTTGCATAAGGAACTGTGCAAAGACAGAAGCGGAATAGACAAGCAGGATAAAAAAAGACAAGGGTGAAGGAAATGGAAATTGTCGTAAGTCAATTTTTGGCAAATCCGTTTGAAGCGTTGGGGCTTGAATGGCAGAGCATCGTATTGCATTTGTTTAATCTGGTCGTTTTGACGGTCGGATTGTATCTGTTGCTGTTCAGACCGGTCAAGCGCATGATAAAGGAAAGACAAGAGAAGATCAAAAAAATCGAAAAAGAAAATTCTGAACTGAACGCTGAAGTAAAGACGATGAAAGAGAGCACGGAAGTCGTACTGTCGGAAGCGAAGAAAGAGGCTGCGGTGATCCACGAAAATGCGATCAAAGTGGCGAACAGCAAGGCGGATGAGATCGTGGCCGAGGCAAGGAAACAGGCAAAGACTCTTTTGGAACGTACGGAGCTGGAAATGGAAGAAGAGCATCGGCAGCTGCGTTCGGATATCGAAAAGCAGATCTCGGACGTTTCGATGGCGGTTGCCGAGAAGGTTTTGGACAGAAACATCCGGCCGGAAGACGATAAAAAGCTGATCGAAGAGTGTTTAGAGCGTTGGAGCAAGGAATAAAAGAGATGAACAAGGATAAAGAAAATACGGCAGTAGTTGTATTGGCGCGCAAGGCAGACGAAGAGACGGCGCAGAAGATCGCTGCTTTCGTACAGAGTCGCGGATACACGAAGATTCGCTATGAGATCGATCGCAGGATCATCGGCGGACTGATCGTGTATATGGGCGACGAGATTTACGACGGCTCGGTGCGCGGAAGGCTGGAACAGATCCGTCAGTCCGTGTAAAGAAGCCAAAAAAAGGTTGATTTTATGATTGATGTTAATGCAATAGGAAAAGAAATTCGGAAAAAGCTTGATCATATCCAAACGGAGCGGGAGAACAATCGCAGCTGCGGGAAAATCGTATATACCGGAGACGGTATTATCCGGATTAACGGATTGCACGACGTAAAATATAACGAACTTCTCGAAGTGCGCGGCGGTTACCGCGCACTTGCATTAAATTTGGAGGAAGACGGTGTCGGTGCGGTTCTTTTCTCCGGTGAGGATAAAATTTCATACGGCGACTTGGTGTATTCGACGGGCAAGACCGTGCAGATGCCGGTCGGCGAATCTCTGCTCGGGAGAGTCGTAAACCCTTTGGGCGAAGCGCTGGACGGAACGGAACAGCCGGTAACGCAGGAAACGCGGCCGGTGGAATTTCCGGCGCCGTCGATCATGGACCGCGATAAGGTGGATAGACCTTTGCAGACGGGGATCCTTGCGATCGACAGCATGATCCCGATCGGCCGCGGACAGAGGGAGCTGATCATCGGGGATCGGCAGACGGGGAAGACGGCGATCGCGATCGACACGATCTTAAACCAAAAAGGCGAAGACGTGATCTGCATTTATGTATCGATCGGACAAAAAGCGTCTTCGCTCGCAAAGACGATCGCCACGCTGCGAAACGGCGGAGCGATGGAATATACCTGCGTCATTTGTTCGACGGCGGACGACCCCGTGCCGCTGCAGTATATAGCGCCGTACAGCGGCTGCGCTTTGGCGGAATATTTTATGTATGCGGGCAAAGACGTTCTGATCGTCTATGACGATCTTTCCAAACACGCGGTCGCGTATCGTACGATGAGCCTTTTGTTAAAGCGTCCCGCGGGCCGTGAAGCGTATCCGGGCGACGTGTTTTATCTGCATTCGAGGCTCTTGGAACGGGCGGCGAAATTGTCCAAGGAAAAGGGCGGCGGTTCGATCACCGCTTTGCCGATCGTGGAGACGCTGGCAGGCGATATTTCCGCCTATATTCCTACGAACGTGATTTCCATCACGGACGGACAGATTTATCTGGAAAGCGAGTTGTTCAACAGCGGCGTGCGCCCTGCGGTGAACGTGGGGCTTTCGGTTTCGCGTGTCGGCGGAAGCGCGCAGAGAGAAGCGATCCGAAAAATTTCCGGTCAGCTGCGCGTCAATCTGGCGCAGTATCGCGAACTTGCGATCTTTATGCAGTTTGGTTCGGATCTGGATTCGGAAACGCAGAAAACGCTCAGCCGCGGCGCCAAAATGTCCGATACGCTGCGGCAGAGACAGTATCTCAATTATTCCGTCAAAGAGATGATCATATTGCTGACGGTAGCGCAGAGCGAACTTGTCGATAAAATTCCCGAAAAAAAGATTACGGCGTACAACGAAGGACTTTTGGATTATATCCGCATCAACCGCGCGGACGTTTTGGAAAAGATCGATGCGGACAGAAAACTTTCGGATGAAGAGCGCGGCATGATCTTATCCGCGGCGGAAGAGTGTATCAATTATACGGTCGGCGACGAGCGCGAATCGGTCGCGGCGGAAGCGGAAACGGGAGCAAAGTAATATGGCGGATACAACGGAGATCAGACATCATATCAAAAGTATCCAGGATACCCATCAGATCACGAAGGCGATGGAGTTGATTTCCGTCGCAAAGATGCGCAAGGCGATGCAAAAACACGCTTACAGTGCGGCCTATTTTGACAGCGTTCGGTATACGCTCAAAGATATCATGCGGCACAGCAGCGATATCCGCAACAAATATTTGGAGCATCGTCCGGACAATCGGACGGCGTATATCGTCGTGGCGGGCGATAAAGGACTTGCAGGCGCGTTCAACAACAATGTTTTAAATCTTGCCTGGGAGCATATGCAGAAACGGGCGGTGCATTATGTGATCACGATCGGGCAGATGGCGCGCGCGTTTTTTGAGAGCAAAAAACAGCCCGTTGATCTGGAATTTACGCATGCGGTGGCGAGTCCGACGATGCACGACGCGCGCGGGATCATGCGCGATATTCTGGATCTGTACGACCGCAACCTGATGGACGAAGTGTACGTGGTGTTTACGCGGATGCATTCATCGGTGTCGCACGAGCCGGTGATGGTCAAGCTGCTGCCGATCGAAGAGAAGGATATCGAAGCGGATATAAAGACGACGTACAGCGGGCAGATCGATTACGATCCTTCGCCGAAAGAGGTGCTGAATATTTTGGTTCCGCAATATCTGGTCGGAATGATCTATTCGGCTCTCATTCATTCGACGGCGAGCGAACATGCGGCGCGGATGATGGCGATGTCGGATGCAAATAAAAATGCGGAAAAGATGTTGGATTCATTGAATTTAAAATACAACCGAATGCGGCAAAGTTCCATTACGACGGAGCTTTTGGATCTGACGTCGGGCAGATTATTTTCGGATAATCATTAAAATTGAAAGACGAACAGGAAAGGGAAGAAAAGAATGGTAAATCCCGGAAAAATAAATCAAATCATAGGGCCAGTGATCGATGTGGCGTTTGAGGATGCCATGCCTCCCATTTACCAAAAATTGACGGTGGAAGGAACGGGCGTATCGTTAGAGGTCCTGTCGCATATACGGCAGGGCGTGGTGCGCTGTATCGCCATGACGGCAACGGACGGGCTTTCGCGCGGCATGAAAGTGCTCGACACGGGGGCGCAGATCAGCGTACCGGTCGGCGAGGCGGTGCTCGGGCGCGTTATCAACGTCTTAGGCGAGCCTATCGACAACAAGGGAAAAATTGAAGCGGACGTGCATTGGAATATTCACAGAAAGCCGCCCGCGTTTTACGATCAGAATCCTTCGACGGAGATCTTTGAAACGGGCATCAAAGTCATCGACCTGATCGCCCCGTACAGCAAGGGCGGAAAGATCGGGCTGTTCGGCGGCGCCGGCGTAGGAAAGACGGTCCTGATCATGGAGCTGATGCACAACATTTCCAAAGAACACGGCGGCTATTCGATTTTTACGGGCGTGGGCGAACGTTCGCGCGAGGGTAACGATATGATCGCGGATATGACGGAATCGGGCGTTATTTCCAATACGGCGCTCGTATTCGGTCAGATGAACGAACCGCCCGGAAGCCGTATGCGCACGGCGTTTACGGGCCTTACGATCGCGGAATATTTCCGCGATGTCAAGCGGCAGGATGTCTTGCTGTTTATCGATAATATTTACCGTTACATTCAGGCGGGCAGCGAAGTTTCGGCGCTTTTAGGCAGGATGCCTTCGGCGGTAGGGTATCAGCCGACTCTGTCGACGGAAATGGGCTTGTTGCAGGAACGTATCGCCAGTACGCGGCGCGGCTCGATCACTTCGATACAGGCCGTGTATGTTCCTGCGGACGATATTACCGACCCTGCGCCGGCGGCGATCTTTTCGCATTTGGACGCGACGACGGTGCTGTCGAGAAAGGTAGTGGAAATGGGTATCTATCCGGCTGTCGATCCTTTGGAATCCTCCTCCCGTATTTTGGATCCGCAAATAGTCGGCCGCGAGCATTACGAAGTGGCAAATAAAGTTATAGCGACGTTGCAACGGTATAAAGAATTGCAGGATATCATTGCGATCCTCGGAATGGACGAGTTGACGGACGAAGACAAACATACGGTATACCGCGCGAGAAAGATACAGAAATTCATGTCGCAGCCGTTCTCCGTGTCGAAGATTTATACGGGCTTGGAAGGCAGATACGTGCCTTTGCAGGCGACGATCCAGAGCTTTAAGACGATCTTGGACGGCGAAGTGGACGATTTGCCGGAGAATGCTTTCTTCAACGTCGGGGATATCGACGACGTAAAGGCAAAGGCGAAAAAAATGCGCGAAGAGGCTTAAAGATC
>CASDTU010000029.1 GCA_949283775.1 uncultured Bacillota bacterium | reverse complement strand
ATGCGCTGCTCGGTTTGAAACAGGTGCGTTTGCATTGATGTATATCCTATGCTTTAAGGATATCCACGAAGATTGTGAGTTTCGCACGCTGGAAGATTATAGAAATATGCCGTTTGACTTGGGGGCGTGGAGGTATCTTCGTACTGGGGAAATAATGGAGAGACAAAAAGGGAAACCATATAAGAAATGGGCGTATTACCCGGAAGAATATACGGAGGAGCGCTGGCGGGAACTGTTAAAGGCAACGATTCACAAGGAGTTCGACCCGCTTCAAACAGATTTTGAGAATTATGTGCTGGAAAATTACTCAAAAAGAGATGGGTATGGAATGTCAGTTAGTGCTAGACAAGCATTCAAAGAACGCGGGCTGATTTTTAAGGAAAAATAAATTATTTGCCATGTAAGAAGAATGAATCGCAGGCGAGCGCGGGGAGCTGAAACAGCTATCGATACGACGCGGAAAGCATTCGGCAGGAAAAAATAACGGCAGACGGTGCGATACATAAGTATTACACGTCGGGAAGGCAGATATTCGGTGAAGAAGTGACAAAGGGAAGTAAAACAGTACGGTACAGCTATCTGTACGAAGAAGCCAAATACCCTGCATGGTCAAGGACAATGCGGTAAAATTCTACTTTGTGTACGACGGTCACGGCAACGTATGGAAGCTGATAGACGAGAATGGACCGACGCGGGCAAGCTATGTATACGACGCTTAGGAAAACCATAAAGCTCTGAATGTGAACGGAACGGAAAACACGAGCGAAAATTTTATCGGGAATATCAATCCGTTCCGCTATAAGAGCTACTATTACGGCGAAGAGAGCGGTAAGCAAGCATTAAAGACGGTCGTTCAGCTGCTGTGAAACGAAAAAGACGGTAAAAACGACAGTAACGATGGAATCCGAAAACGGAACCGTTGACAAAACCGTATCATCGCCCGAGCATAAATATTCTCTGTCGGTCAATACTACAAGGAGAAATCCAAACGAACAATCAGAGCATACACGCCATGAAAACCTGACAAAAAAACAGATATCGGCACGTGAGGGGAAAGAAAAACTGACAAAAAACAGGCATCGGCACATGAGGGGAAAGAAAAACTGACAAAAAACAGGCATCGGCACGTGAGGGGAAAGAAAAACTGACAAAAAATAGGCATCGGCACATGAGGGGTGAGAAAAGCTGACGAAAACAGGTTTCGGCCCGCGCGTTGCGAGCCGAAGACACGGCAGTCGTTGTTTCAAAGCGGAATATTGCCCGAAAAAAGACGGCTTATACATACAAAAGAGTAAAAGAAGAACAGTTTAAAAAAGTTAAAAGGAGCGCACGGAGATGCAACAGACGGAACAAACGATTTTTAAGATCGTAAAATCACAAAAAGAGTTTTTTGAAAGCGGAGCGACGCTTTCCGTATCCTATCGGCAGCGCGCGCTGCAAAAGCTGCAAGACTGGATCCGAAACAATACGGACCTCCTTCTTGCCGCCTTGCAAGAGGACTTGGGAAAATCGCGCTGTGAAGGCTTTATGACGGAAATTTCGCTCGTTTTATCCGAGCTGAAATATTTGCGCAGGCACACCGCATCTTTTGCCCGTCCCAAGCGCGCACGCATATCTTTGGCGCAATTTCCGGGAAAGAGTTTCACGCTTGCCGTGCCGTACGGCACGGCGCTGATCATGAGTCCGTGGAACTATCCCGTGCAGCTCACACTCTGTCCCTTGGCGGACTGCATTGCGGCCGGAAACTGTGCGCTCGTCAAACCGAGCGCCTACGCGCCCGCGACGGCAAAAATTTTGGAAAAGTTGATCACCTCTCTCTTTCCGCGCGAATACATCGCCTTTGTGTCGGGCGGAAGGGAGACAAACGCGGCCGTCTTACGGCAAAAATACGACATCATCTTTTTTACGGGCGGAAAGACCGTCGGAACGCTGGTCGCCGAAACGGCGGCAAAAACTTTGACGCCGGTCGTCTTGGAGCTGGGCGGAAAGAGCCCCTGCATCGTCGATTCGGATGCGGATCTTCGCCTCGCGGCAAAGCGCATCGCGTTCGGTAAATTTTTAAATGCGGGGCAAACCTGCGTTGCGCCCGACTATGTGTTGATTTCGCCGCAGGTAAAAGACAAGTTTTTGCAGGCTTTGAAAGAGGAAATTCAAGCCCTGTACGGCGAAAATCCGCTGCAAAACGACAGTTATCCGCACATGATCAACGAAAAACATTTTGACCGCGTAACGGGTCTGATCGACGCCGAAAAAGTGTATTTCGGCGGCAAAAGCGACCGCTCCTTACTGAAAATTCAGCCGACCGTTCTGGACGGCTGCACTCTGTCCGACGGAGCGATGCAAGAAGAGATCTTCGGCCCCGTTCTGCCCGTTCTGACCTTTTCTTCTTTTGAAGAAGCGAAACAGCTCATCGAAAAAAACGCAAATCCGCTCGCTTTGTACTATTTCGGAAAGCAAAACGCCGACCGATTTTTGCGGGAAATTTCCTTTGGCGGCGGCTGTATCAACGACACGATTTTGCACCTTGCCTCCCATCATATGGGATTCGGCGGCGTAGGGGAGAGCGGCATGGGCGCCTATCACGGAAAAACGGGCTTTCTCGCCTTTTCGCACGTGAAAAGCATTTTTGTGCGCAAGGGCGGCGATCTCTCTTTGCGCTATCCTCCGTATTCCGATAAAAAACTGCGCTCCCTGCGGCGCCTGTACCGATAACCTGTCCCTGCGCCCTTTCTGACAGGTTTCGTCTCTGTCTCTTTTTCGGATCGCTAAAAAAGTGCCTTTGCCTTTTTCGCATACCTAAAAAAGAACCTCTGCCCTTTTTCGCATGACTAAAAAGCGCCTCTGGCTCTTTCAAATACTTAAAAGGCGCGCTCTTTATCGTTTTTTTTACAAAGAGAACCGCGCCCCCAAAGCAATAAAGCTTTTGGGGGCGCGGTTCCATTCTTTTTTTATTTTGCGCGCATATCTTTATCCCTGCGGTATGCGCGCCTTCTTTTTTCGGCGCGTTTTCGTTCCGCGCGCGGACTTTCTTTTTTGGACACGGCGGCCCTGCGCATCCTTTCGCTGCTAAAAGTGCCTGTAAAATGCGGCATTTAGCCCGCGCTGCGTTCTTTTCAGCCCGCCCGAATCTTTGGGCCAAGCTGCCACTGCCTACGCTCTCTATTTGGTCTGCACCGACCCGCAATAGGGGCAGCGCGCGTCCTGTCCGATCTTATAGGTATACCGAGCGCCGCAATTTTCGCAAGTTACGGCGATCTCCTCCTCGTTGAGCGCCTTATTGACGTTCAGAGAGATCCCGTCCGTTTCGCGCTTATAGCCCGCCAGATACTGTTTTTTAAAGCACGTATCGACGCGGTTGATCGCTTCCTTTTCGGGGATGCCGACCTGCGCGGCAATGTCGCTGTATTTATAAAAATGCTCCTCTTCGATGGCAAAGAGCACGCGCTTTAACGCCAATTTATTCGAAAAGCCTATCCAGGCGATCGGGCAGCAGTAAAACCCGATGACCGTACACACGATCCCGATCGCACCCAATACCTTGCCGCCTGCGCCGCCGATCACGGCAAAGCCGACCACGATCATCGGCACGCCCGCCGCCAGCATTATTGTGAGCACCAATGCCAAAATAAGACTCTTTTGCACCGCCTTTTTGATCAGTTTCATACTTTTTGCCTCTTTTTGTTCGTTTCTGTTATCTTCTATCAGTATATTAGAAAATTCCGAAAATGTCAATACACTTTCGCAAAACCGTTCCGTCTATCTTTTTTGCTGCTCTTTTTTTTCGGTATTACGTCTTTTTTTTTCACTTTGTTGACAATTTCAAACAAATATGCTATATTCTTAGCATAAGACAGATTTCTGTCTTAAAAAAGCAAGAAGGTAAGAAAACGATGGGACTTTTAAAAGTAATTGAATGGACAGATGATTCTTCCGATACGATCGTGCATAAAGTAGATCTTCGCAACAACACGATCAACCGCGGCTCGGCGCTGACGGTGCGCGACAGCCAGGTGGCGATCTTCTGCGACAAGGGCCGCATGGCGGACGTATTTTTGCCCGGATACTATAAACTCGATACGGACAGTCTGCCCGTCTTGACCAAACTGTTATCCTGGAAATACGGCTTTGAAACGCCCTTTAAATCGGATATCTATTTCGTCAACACAAAGCAGTTTATCAATATGAAGTGGGGCACTTCCAATCCGCTCATGATCCGCGACGCGGATTACGGCGCCGTGCGCGTGCGCGGGTTCGGCACCTATTCTTTCCGCGTGAAGGACGCCTTTGTCTTTATGCAGGAATTATCCGGAACACATTCCTCCTTCTCCACGAAGGACATCACCGATTATATCCGCAGTATTCTCGTCATGGGCATTTCCGATGCGATCGGCGAAAGCGGCATCCCCGTTTTGGACATGGCGGCGAACCTCATCGAGCTGAGCGCCGGAGTAAAACAATCCCTTTGCCACCGCTTCGAAGCCTTGGGATTGGAGCTGAGCGGCTTTAATTTTGAAAGTTTCTCTCTTCCGCCCGAACTCGAAAAGGCTCTGGACGAGAGCACGCGCCTGGGCATGATGCGCCGCAATATCGACGTCTACACCCAGCTCGCGCAGGCGGACGCCCTCCGCGAAGCGGCAAAAAATCCCGGTATGGCCGGCTCCACGATGGGCGCTGGCATCGGCATGGGAATGGGCATGCAGATGGGTCAGATGTTCGGCAATATGGCCGGCCAAAAACAGGCTCAGCCCGCGCAGGAACAGACCTCGGGCGCGTTCTGCGCAAACTGCGGCGCAAAACTCACCGCAAAGGCAAAGTTCTGCCCCGAATGCGGCACTCCGGTCTCGCCCGTATGCCCCAAATGCGGCGCAAAACTTACCGCAAAAGCAAAATTCTGCCCCGAATGCGGTCAAAAATTATAATCTGCTCGATCTTTGCTCTTTTGCCGGCTTTGCCTTTTTTTTAACCGCTTTTCGCCGCGCTGCGATTTTGCCTGCCTTCGGCCGCATCGGGTTTGTACGTTGCCTGCCTTCGGCTGCGCCGGGGTCGGTACGTCGCCTGTCTTCGGCTGCGTCCGGGTCAGTATGTTGCTTTGCTCGCAGGCCAAGGAACTTTACTTTTTTTGAGCAGGGGAAAAGAGCTTCTATAAAAAATAAACGACACAAGGAAGGCCTCCCGGGCGCACAGGCGCAAAAAGGCGGGTCGGCCATTCCTTGAAAGGAGAGTTACTATGCCGGGAGAAATGATAGCCATTTCCGTTTTATCGATCGCGGCGGGTATCTTTTTGATCCTTGCGATCGTCTTTGCCGCGCTGTATTTCCGCGGCAAAAAAAGGGACGGCACCTATGCCGACGGCGTGAAGATCATCGACGGCGTGCGCTATTCCAAAGACGATTCCATCGAAACGGACGGCGCTGCCAAGATCACGCACCGCAAGGGGGATTTCCTTTTGGAATCCGGAAAGACCTATACCGCCGTAAAAAACGGCTCCCTTTTGCCGGGCAGTTATACCGTGCTCGCGTCGAGCGATTCCGCCGTTTCCTTTAAACTCCGCATCGGAGGGTACGTCCGCAATTATTCGCACGGCGACACGATCGTCCTTGCAGACGGCGATCAAATCTGCGCGGTCTCCTGCAACGTGATCCTGCGCTGAGGACAGGGGATGCCCTTTGCAAAAAAGCCGCTTTGTTTTTTCGCGGCATGCCTTGCCTGTTGAGCCTCTGTTTTCGCCTCTTTCGGCCGAAACGCCGTTGGACGCAAAGTTGAGCTACCCGATACAAAACACGCGAAATTTTGCCGCTTTGAAGGCGAAAATTCAGCCTGTTTTTCTTGCAACAAAAACGCATAGCCGTTTTGCTATGAAATCAATTTCAATTCTTTTAAACGGAGAGGTAAATATGAGTAAAAAAATGTTGGTTCGATTGATCGTTGCGCTTTCTTTTTTAGTCGCAGCCGTGTTTTATTTGTTGTCCGTATTGGACAGCGAGCGTTTCGGCGGCTTTAATCTTGCGTGGGCAGGGCTGATTTTTTCCGGCGCCAGCGGATTTGCCTTCCTTTTAAACGCGCTCGGCACAAAAAATTCGGTATCGCTGAAAAAGATCTATCTGCTCTTTGCAACAGGCCTCTTTATTGTGGCCGCGCTTTGCCTGATCTCCGCGCTCGCCATGCCGAAAAACCTCGTTCTCCCGATTATCCTCGTGATCCTTGCGGCGGGCCTTGTCCTGGGCGTGCTCTTTACGGGCGGAAAAAAGTGGGACGAGGGGGACAACCACAAGGCGGGATATAAAAATTATTATCAGCGCAAGGCCGAAGAAGAAAAACAAAAAGCGGACGACGAAGATCCGCAGGACAAATAATTCAATATAAAACCTTCCGGCAGCCGCAAGAATCTTTCTTGCGGCTGCCGTTTTGTCTGTTTTGTCTGTTTTCGCTCTTTTCTCTTCGTCTCCGCGGCCGCGCCGTTCTTTATCCGTTCCTGCCGGCTGGGTGCTGCGCGCTTATTTATCCGCGTTGCCTTCCTGACGAATGTGTGTTTCGCGCTTATTTATCCGTTGCATTTCTGCCGAATGCGTGTTTTGCGCTTTTTTCACGGCTCTCTTTTCCTCGCGTTCCGCTTTTTCTTGTCCTTTCCACCTTTCCCTCTCTTTTACTGCGGATTGTTTTTATCTCTCTGTTGCGGCCTTTTCTTGCTTTCTTTTCGCGCCCTTTTCGGCAAAAACAGCGGCGCAGAAATATTTTTCTGCGCCGCTATCTAACACGGTTTTTGACGAACTCGGTTTTTCCGCCGTCTTTCGCTGTGTTTTTGTACGAATTTTCCGCCTGCCACCCCCGAAAAAAACCGCTCTCTTTTTTTTATTTTTCCGCATTAGGGAGGAGCGGTTTTTCCCCGACGCTCGCTTTTTTTGCAATTTTTTGTTCGGCATTGCCGCCCAGTATTTTCTGCGCTCTGCCGTTTGCTCTGCAACAAAACCTTCTTTTTTCCTTTGCGGCAAAGACTTCGTTCCGCTTTGCTGTCCGCTTTACTGTCCGCTCTGCGGCAAGGGCGCTTCGGTCTGCTGCATGCTCTTTTCTTCCGCTTCTTTCATTTTACGGAACACTTTTTTCCGCACAAAAAACAGGCAAACGGCGTGCGTCGCGATGGTAAAGATCCAGCTGATCGGGTAGGACAGATACAGGTTAAAGAGCGTCCTGTTGGCCGCAAAAAACGTAAAGATATACACGAGCCGCAGTCCGCAGACGCCCAGCACGGACACGAGCATCGGGAGAACCGAATGCCCGATGCCGCGGAGGGATCCGACGAACACTTCCATGATGCCGCAGAGGCAATAGCTCGTACAGATCACGCCCATGCGTTCCACGCCGAGACGAATGACCTCGGGAGATTTCGTATAGATGCGAAGAAGCAGCGCCCCCGCAAAATAGGCGCCGAACCCGACGATAAGGCCCAGAAGCGTCACCACGATCAAACTGTTGATCAAAACGCGGTCGATATTTTTTCTCTTGCGTGCGCCGAAATTTTGTCCGGTAAACGTGAGGCAGTCCTGCGACACGGCGTTCATCGACGTATAGACGAAGCCCTCGATATTGGCCGCTTCCGCGTTCGCCGTGATGGCGACGTCGCCGAAGGAATTGACGGAAGACTGAATGACGACGTTCGAAAGCGAAAAGATACAGCCCTGCAAGCCGGCCGGCAGGCCGATGCGCAGGATATCGCCCAGCGCGTCCTTATAAAAGCGCAGTTTTTTGATCTCGACTTTGCAGTGGCCTTTGAGCCGCATCAAATGGAGCAGAACGAGCGTCGACGAGATCATCTGTGCGATGACCGTGCCGAGCGCAACGCCCGCTACGTCCATCTTACAGACGACGACAAAAAAGATATTGAGCCCTACGTTGGAAACGCCAGCCGCGCACAGAAACAGCAGGGGATTTTTCGAATCTCCCCGCGCCCTGCACAGGGAAGAACCGAAGTTATACAGTAAATTGAAGGGCATTCCGGCAAAATAAATGCGCAGATACAGCGTCGACAAGGGCAGCACGCTGTCCTGCGGCACATTCATCAAAATCAGCATCTGCCTGGAAACCAAAATGCCGAAAACGCCGATCACGATGCCGCCGATCACGCTCAGACAGATCGAAGTATGCACGACGTGTTCCAGCCGCTGTTCGTTCTTTGCCCCGATCCAGCGCGCCGCGGCGGTGCAGGCCCCGACCGAAAGGCCCAAAAACAAATTGGTGATCAGATTGACCAAAGATCCGGTCGAACCGACCGCGCCCGCGGAATTGTCGCTGGCAAAATGCCCCAGCACAATGATATCCGAAGCGTTGTAAAGCAGCTGCAATATGCCCGTCAACATCAGCGGCAGGGAAAATAAAATGATTTTTGTAAGAAAGGGCGGCGTACACATGTCCGTCTCTTTTTTCTGTTTTTTTATCGCTTTTTCACTCATGGCAACCATTATAATACGCGGATTTTAAAAAGTCAAAATGAATTTCTCCCTTTAACGAATTCTTTCCTCTCTTATCTTTTTTTTCTCTTTTTGCGTAATTTCAGCATTTCCGCGCCTCTTTTTTTTGCTAGGTTTGCCTTTTCCGCTTTGAAGGCGCCCGAAAACAAGCGCCGCCGTATTTATCGCCGCGCCGGCGAACGAGCAGAGAACTTCCGCCCGTTTTATCCTTTGCTCGCCGCCTTTTTGCGATGTTTTTGCGGCAACAAAACTATAACAAAAAAATCGGTTTATTCTGCGCCTTTGCCGTATTTTTGCTTGCGCATTTTGCCGTCTTTTTTATGGATGGAAATATTTCCTTCCTGATTTACCGCCAATTTTTTTGCATACGCGATCGCCTCCGCCTGCGTGGCGAAGAGTTTGATCGCCTTTTCGCCGCCCGCAAATTTGACCTGCCACTTTCCGTCCTTGCGCAACGAAACGTGATAATTTTTCGCGATCGTCTTTTCTTCTTTTGCGTCCATCTTCTTTTTCTCCTTTTTATCTTTTTCCGTATTTTTTATTTTTTT
>CASDTU010000028.1 GCA_949283775.1 uncultured Bacillota bacterium | reverse complement strand
AAAGAAGATCGTATTTTCTTCGTCCGCGACGGTATACGGCACGCCGGAGGCGTTGCCGCTGACGGAAGAGAGCAAGACGGGGGGAACGACGAACCCGTACGGCACGACGAAGTATTATTTGGAAGGGATATTGACCGATTTGTATAAGGCGGACAACGAGTGGAACGTGATATTGCTTCGGTATTTCAATCCGGTAGGAGCGCATGCGAGCGGGAAGATCGGGGAAGATCCGAAAGGGATCCCGAACAATCTGATGCCGTATGTGGCACAGGTGGCGAGCGGGAAGCTCAAAAAAATCAGTATATACGGGAACGACTACCCTACGAAGGACGGAACGGGAGTGCGTGACTATATCCACGTGGTCGACTTGGCGCTGGGGCATATTGCGGCGATCGAGAAGTGCACAAAAACGGGCGTGCATATCTACAACCTCGGCACGGGGGTAGGGTACAGCGTATTGGATATGGTGCATGCGTTCGAAAAGGCGTGCGGGAAACAGCTACCGTATGAAATCTGCCCGAGAAGGCCGGGCGACATCGCGGAGTGCTATGCGGACTCGTCGAAGGCGGCAAAGGATTTGGGGTGGAAGGCGGAATTCGGCATTGAAGAGATGTGCCGCGACCAGTGGAACTGGCAGAGCAAAAACCCCAACGGCTACGGGGATTAAATTCTCAGACGGGCAAAAGCCTCAAAAGTTACGGGCTTGAACGTTGCGGTCGATAGTCTGTTGATCGCATAGCAAGAAAGGAAGAAAAATTTTGCACATAGAGTAAAATTTTGGTGTATAGCGTGAGGCTTTTGCGGTCTTTAAATACGATTTCGCAGCCGCGCACGGAAACAGAAATTGAAATTTTTATAATTTTTTTTTGATATAGGGGAATAAAGCTTGATACTTTTTAAAAATACAGGTACAATAGGTACAAATATTCATTTTTCTCGGCGGATTAAAAAAACGATACAATAAGAAAGGCGGGTAAATCGCATGCGGTATTATGCAGGGATCGATTTGGGCGGAACATTTATCAAACTGAGCGTCATCGATGAAACGGGGCAGCTGATCGGAAAAGAAAAGACGGAGACGCCGAAAGGCTGCGAATATTTCAAGGCAGTGGAGACGATCGCGCGCGGGGTGGAAAAACTTGCGGCGGAAAAAGGTGTGCACCTGGATGGCGCGGGCATCGGTTCGCCGGGCGTGATCGACGGAAAGAACGGAGTGGTCGTTACGAGCAATAATTTGGGTTGGGAAAAAAAGCCGCTTGCCGAAGATCTGTCTTCGGCGCTGCAAATGCCGGTGCATCTTACCAACGACGCAAACGCGGCGGCGTTGGGCGAATATGCGTTCGGCGCAGGGAAAAATTACGAGTCGCTTGTGCTTTTGACGATCGGAACGGGGATCGGCAGCGGAATTGTCATAGATGGGAAATTGTTTGAGGGCAATTGTGGCGCAGGAGCGGAGCTTGGGCATATGACCATTCGCTGCGACGGGATCCGTTGTTCGTGCGGCCGGCGCGGATGCTATGAAGTGTATGCGTCCGCAAGCGCTCTGATCAGACAGACAAAAGAGGCGATGCGTCGGAATAAATCGAGCCGGATGTGGGAGTTTTGCGGCGGCAGACTTTCGGCTGCGGACGGCAGAACGGCGTTTGACGCAATGCGCCTTTGCGACGATGCGGCGGCGGAAGTTGTCGAACGGTATATCGGATATCTGGCAGAGGGGATTGCGGATATCGTCAATCTGTTCCGTCCGCAGGCGATCTTGCTCGGCGGCGGCATCAGCGCAGAGAAAGAGTTTTTGACAAAGCCGCTGCAAGAGAGAGTCAACGCGCTGATTTTGGGCAAAGGGACGTACGCTCCGGTAAAAATCGAAACCGCGAGTCTCGGAAACGATGCCGGAATTTACGGCGCGGCAAAACTTGCGATGGAGAGATAAAAATCGGCTAAAAGAGGCAAACACAAAAATCGGGAAATGCCGTACAGGGAAAAGACGAATAAAGCGAGGATGAAAGACGAGTATGAAATTGAATGAAAGAGCCGTAGTGTATATTCCGGACGGAGCGGAGGAGAAAAAAGCGCTATCTCGAACGACGCATCTTGCGATCTCCGCGCATCAGGACGACATTGAATTTATGGCGTATTCGCCGATCGCGGAATGCTTCGGCAAAAAAGATCAGTGGTTTTGCGGCGTGGTAACGACAGACGGGGCAGGCAGTCCCAGAAGCGGAATTTATGCGAACTTTACGGACGAAGACATGAAAAAGATCCGCATCACGGAACAAAAGAAGGCGGCGTTCGTCGGGGAATACAGCGCGCAGATCTTATTGGGGTATTCTTCCGCGGAAGTCAAGAAAAAACAAAACGAAAGCGTCGTTTCGGATTATCTGAGCATTTTTCGCGCGGCGAGGCCGAAATATGTGTATACGCACAATTTGGCGGATAAGCACGATACGCACGTAGCGACGGCGCTTAAAGTGATCGAGGCGCTGCGCTTATTGGAAAAAGACGAAAAGCCGGAAAAGGTATACGGCTGCGAGGTTTGGAGAGATCTGGATTGGGTCGGCGACGAGGAAAAGGTATATTTGGACTGCGGCGCGCATCCGAACCTGTCGCGCTGTCTTTCGTCGGTGTTTGACAGCCAGATCACGGGCGGAAAGCGGTACGATCTTGCGGCGGAAGGCAGGCGCCTTGCCAATGCGACGTTTTCCGCAAGCCATGCCTGCGATACGTATGCGGGGCTCAATTACGCGATGGATTTGACGCCTTTGATGGCGGATCCTTCGATCGATATCGGGGAGTATGTGGCGGGATTTATTCAAAGGTTTGAAAAATCCGTGCGGGAAACGATACAAAAATTTTCAGGGGACAGATAAAATGGAACAGAAACAGACTTTGATGTGGAAGGAACTGAGCGAAGCGCCTGCGATTTTAGAAAAATTGCGGGATAAAAATGCGGCTGTCCTGAGCGGAATCGCACAAGACAGCAAAAAGATCACCAATATTTACACGGCGGCGCGCGGAACGAGCGATCATGCCATGCTCTATTTGAAATATCTCACGGAGAGTACGTTGGGGATACCGGTGGCTTCGGGAGCGCCGAGCGTCGTAACGATGTACGGAGTGAAGATGAAATTCAAAGATTCGCTGATTGTAGCGTGTTCGCAGAGCGGAAAGGCGGCGGACGTGATGGAGATCGTCAAGGAAGCGAATGCGCAGGGCGCGGTCACGGTCGCGATCACAAACGATGAAACGAGTCCTTTGGCGAAACTTGCGAAATATCATCTTTGCTGCTATGCGGGCGAAGAAAAGAGCGTCGCGGCGACAAAGACGTTTACTTGTCAGCTGTATCTCGCCTATTTGCTTGTGCACGCATTGCAGGGAGAAAGCGGCGCGGATACGATCGGAGCGTTTTTGCAGAAAAACCTGTCTCTGCTTGACGGGGCAACGGACGATATGGCGAGGGAATTTTCATCGGCACAGGAATGTTTCATCCTTTCGAGGGGGATCACGGCGGCGATCGCCTTTGAATGCGGATTGAAGTTGCAGGAAGCTTGCTATATCCGCGCGCGGGCATATCATAGTTCGGATTTTTACCACGGCCCGATGGCTATGATCAGCGAGGGGACGAAGGTGATCTTATATGCGTCCAGCCGCTCGCTTTCGGAACAGTTCGACGCGCCGCATCGCGAAGATTATATAAAATGCGCGGAAAAGATGGAAGAGCTCGGCGCGGATCTGTATATCATTACGGATGACAGGGAATCTTTCAAAGACATGAAAGCGAAAAAAATCTATGTTCCGCAGGCAGGGCGAGAGAGCGAACAGGTCTTTGTGTTCGCTTTGGCTACGCAGATGCTCGCCTGCAAGGTGAGCTGCCTGAAAAATTTGAATCCCGACAGTCCCCGTGCACTCAAAAAGGTAACCGTTACTCTGTAAATTTTTTGCCGCGCGCGGTATAGAAATTAGGCCGCGTTCGGTATAGGAAACAAAAAAGAAGGTCAGGAAAAAGATTCAATACAAATCGAAAGAAGAAAGGGCGCTCTGAAAAAATTTTTCAAAGCGCCCTTTTCTGCCTGAAAAATATTTGAATATAAAAATATTGGAATATTTTTTAAGAATCGTTTCGGATATCGGTTGAAAAAACAGTTTTTAGGAATACTAAAACAGAGGTCGAATTGAAGGCAAACAGACAAAAAGACGGAAACGGGCCAAAAATTTTTTACATATTTTTACAAAATTATTACAAATCGCGCTGAAAAACAAAAGCATTCGGCGTTGACGAAAGGACAAAGGAATGGTACAATAAGAGTGGAGGTTGCTTATGAAAATCGGTATATTGACAAGCGGAGGAGATTGCGCGGGGCTGAATCCCGTCATGCGCGCGATCGCAAAATTTTGTTATTTGAATATTAAAAA
>CASDTU010000027.1 GCA_949283775.1 uncultured Bacillota bacterium | reverse complement strand
TACTCAAAGCATGTCCAGGAAAGGAAACTGTATGGACAACGGGGCGATGGAGAACTTTTTCGGGCGGCTGAAAGTTGAAATGTTCTACGGCGAAAAGTTTGAAACGGTGGACGAATTCGTCCACCGCCTGCGAGAATATATTGACTATTGGAACAACGAGAGAATATCTCTCAAACTAAAAGGAATGAGCCCGGTTGGGTACCGAACTCATTACCAAACATTTTAATTTAATTTTTTGTCCAAACTTTGGGGTTCACTTCAAATTCGGGCGCCTTGTTTTTGCCATAAAATTTACCGCAATATTTTTAAATTGAAAAGCGCGCATATTTACTTTTTTCAAATTTGATTATTTTTGCAAACTCTCGAATTTTTGTTTAAAGCCGTGCAAAGCCAAAAACTCCAAAGAAAGTTCAACCCAACGACCTACGTGCAGAAAGGTAGGATCCTTCGCCTCCCCCATATAAACTTCTTCGTCGCAAGTCGACATACCGTGCGGACCATTTTCAAACAGATGCATTTCCACCGGTACGCCCGCCTTATGCAGAGCGCCGTATAAAAGAAGAGAATTTTCGACGGGTACGCAGTCGTCCGTCGTCGTCGCCCACAAAAAACAGGGAGACGCATCGGCGCGAACGTGTTTTTCCAGAGAAAACCGATCAAAATCCTCTTTTCCGCTGAAATTGCGGATCGAGCCCTCGTGCCAAAACGCAGGATCGCTGGTAACGACCGAATATGCAAAGACGGAAGCGTCGGGTTTTACTTTTTCGCACTCTTTGCCAAAGACCTTTTTAACGGCAGGGTCGTCGTACAAAAAGGATATGGCGCCGCACAAATGTCCGCCTGCGGAAAAGCCGCACGCCGCAATCTTATCCTCCAATATCCACAAATTCTTTGCTTCCCGACGGATATAGAGCATCGCCATCGCCGCCTGCAAAAGCTGCGCAGGATAGGCAACGGGCTTTATGTCATATTCCAGCACAAAAACGTCGTACCCTGCGGCAAAAAACCGAAGAGCGACTTCTTCGTGTTCGCGGTACGAAACAAATTCGTATCCGCCGCCCGGAATGACCAACATGGCCGGACGCAATTTCTTTGCTCCGTACTCCGGTTCATGCCTGTGGCAATAGGTGCAAAGATATCCGTTCTTTGCGTCTTTTCTTTCCGCTTGAAAATATTCATATAAATCGATCCGCTGTGTCGTCATATTCCTCTCCTTTTGCCGCAAGATACATGGCAAACGTATTCTGCTATGCCGCATTTTCATCCCGTTTTGCGGCTACAAACAATATTGTAGTCTAAATTCAAAGGAATGTCAACACTGCGCTTTCTTTTTTACGCAAAAGACAGAAAATATTTTTTTATCAAGAGCGCCGCGCTCGCCGACAAAGCGTCTCTGCAAAACCCGTGGGCCCTCAGGGCGTAAAAATTTTTCAATGCCGAATGCGGCGACAAAATGAAAATTGATTTGCGCGAATCGGAAAAATAGCGGCGCCGCGCCCACATACGCCCCATATTTTTGTTTAACGGCGACTGAACCTTTTTTCAAACGTCGCCTTGCTTTTATACCTGCCGGCGCACTTTTTTATGCGCAGCTTTTTATTCGTACTCGGCATAATCGCGCCTTGCCGCGCTGTCCTGCGGCGAAGAGGAATAGACGGTTCCCCGTTTGGGAGGGCATCCTCCGTCGGGTTTGGAACTTTTCAGATCCACTAACACGACGTCCGCACCGATTTTTATGATATTTTTCAAGGAAATAAATAAGTCGTTTTTCTTAAAAATATGCAGTCCGCGCCTGCCCGGCACGGCAATCCCGTAAACTTTTCCTTCCGGAAACGAAAAAACGATATCGCAGGTCCTGCCGAGGTTGCGCCCGTCCACAACGTTGACAACATCTTTGCATTTCAATTCTCTGTACGAAGTATCCATGCTCCCTCCTTGCCGCCTTTTATACTAAAAGAACGTCCTCTATCATTGTATGCGGCAGCAAAATAAAATGTTCAAAATTTTCTTGCCGTGCCGAAAAATCGAAGGGCCGCCTGCTTTTCCCTCTCACGCAAATGCGCCCTTTCTCTTTCATAATCGGATTTTTCTGCGCCTGCAACTTTTTTTCGTACTGATTCATTCGTACTGATTCATTCGTACTGATTCTTTCGTACTGATTCTTTCGTACTGATTCTTTCATACTGATTTAAAAGACCGATATTTTATAGAAAGACGGAGCGGCGGGCAAAAAATTATTTGCCCGCCGCTCCGTCTTGCCCAAAGCCGCGATATTAAATCCTAAATCCGCTTTTATCTAAACCGAATTTTTTTAAAACCTACCCGGCATTCTTTTAAAATCCGATCTCGTTTTTTACATTGTATCGGAAACTTTTTAAGAATCGTAGCCGATATTGCTTCGGATACTGCTGATCGCATTTTTTTCCAGACGCGACACCTGCGCCTGCGAAATTCCGACCTCTTCCGAGATCTCCGTCTGCGTTTTTCCCTCGAAATAACGCAAAAACAGTATCTTTTTTTCGCGCTCGTCGAGCTGTTCCATCGCTTCGGAGAGGGCGGCATGCTCCGTCCAAACCTCATCGTTGTTTTTTTCGTCATAGATCTGATCCATCAGCATCAGCGTGTCCCCGGACTTATTATAGACGGGCTCAAAGAGCGAAACGGGGTCGGAAATGGCGTCGAGCGCATACACGACTTCCCGCTGCTGCACTTGCATCGCCTGTGCGATCCGCTCGATCGTCGCCTCTTTGTCTTCCTCTTCCAGCTTTTCGCGGGTCTTTAAGACCTTGTAGGCGGTATCGCGGATACTGCGCGACACGCGGAGCGAATTTCCGTCCCGCAAATAGCGCTTGATCTCGCCGAGGATCATCGGCACCGCGTACGTCGAAAAGCGCACGCCGACGTCCAGATCGAAATTATCGATTGCTTTGAGAAGTCCTATACAACCCGCCTGAAAGACATCGTCCGCGTTCGCGTTTTTTGCCCAGAACCTCTTGACCAAAGATAAAACAAGCCGCATATTCCCCACGATAAATTGCTCGCGCGCCTGCCTGTCCCCCTCCTTTAATCTGCGCATGAGCTGTTCGCTCTCCGCAGAAGAAAGAAGCGGCAAGCCCGACGTATCGACTCCGCAAATTTCCACTTTTTGCAACATCATTCCACCTCCGAACTGTTATGTACCATTCATTGCGGTGCAAGTATGTGCAAAAACTTTTCTTTTATACGAACACTTCCGCCTTCGCCGCGTTCTTGCGTGCAGGCGACGCTTTTTTCACGTTCAAAATGCTGTTTTTTCGAGACGAAATCCCTTTTGCCGTTCAGATCAATTTATTCATTTCGTTTTTCAGCCGAACGATGATCTTTTTTTCCAGTCTGGAAATATACGACTGAGAGATTCCCAAAAAGTCGGCGACGTCCTTTTGCGTCATCTCTTCGCCGCCGTCCAAGCCGAAGCGCATATTCATAATTTTTCTGTCGCGCTCCGACAATTTGGACAGCGCGCCGCGCAGCAGCTCTTTCTCCACGCCCGTTTCAATGTCCTTATAGACGGTGTCGCTGTCGGTGCCTAAAATATCGGACAGCAGCAGTTCGTTCCCCTCCCAATCGGTGTTGAGAGGCTCGTCGAAGGAAACTTCGCTGCGCACGCGCACCATTCTGCGCAAATACATCAAAATCTCGTTTTCGATACACCGCGAAGCGTATGTGGCGAGTTTAATATTTTTGGACGGATTAAAAGAATTGACCGCCTTGATCAGCCCGATGGTGCCGACGGAAACCAGATCGTCCGAATCGGCGCCGGTATTGTCGAATTTTCGGGCTATGTAAACGACCAATCGGAGATTGTGTTCCACTAAGGCGGACCTTACCGCCTCGTCGCCGCTGTACAGTCTGTGAAGCAGCGCGTTCTCTTCTTCCGCCGTATACGGTAAAGGCAAAGCCTCGCTTCCGCAAATGTAATCGAGCACGTTTTCCTGAATGTTCATCTTCCGTATCAGTTGCAAAAAGCAAGCTTTGATCTTTCTCAGCATTTTTCGCCTCCCTGCACATGAAAACCTTCCTTTACCATAAACGAAGCCGGTACAATCACGCCGTATTCTCCACCGAGCGGCTGCGGACTGATCGCAACCGTAACATTTTTTATTATATTCACCTTTTTTTCAAAATATATCTGCAAACAATCAATTTGAAACACAGAAAAAAAAGATTTACCGTTGACTGTCTGCACCTCGATTTTGCCAAACGAAATGCGGCCGGAAAACAACTGATCGGCAAGCAGCGCGCAAGCGACGGAGCGTTCTACAATCGCCACGCTTTTTCCGTCCTTATCGTGCAGCCGATTGCCCGTATCCGTAAAGCCTCTTGCTTTTACGCGCGCAGAACCGAGCACGAGTTCGCATTCGCAGACCATCAAGAGCGACTTTCGCCGCTCGTTCAGACGTAAAACGATACGGACAGACACAAAGGCAAACGCGACGACGGCCGCCAAAACGACGCCGGACGGCAACCCGCAGAGCGTATACGTCAGGGCGCCGTGCGAATCGTTGGGCGTGATCTTTGCAAACAGTGCCGTCAGCATCCCCGCAAAGGCGAACATATACCCCACAAACGCCAGAGCGCAGAGCAAATACGAACGCTTTCGCTTCCATTTTGCGGCAGGAAGCGGCAATAAAAAGGCGACTCCGTATTTGACTAGGCAGTCCACGGCAAACGGAACAGTAAAATACAGCGTAAAGATCGTATATCCGACGCCCAGCGCCGTACCGAGTAGAGCCGTCAGTGCGATGCGCAGAAAGGATACCTTTCCCTTGACCGTCTTTACGGCGCAATACAGCAGCGCGGCATCCGCAAAAAAATTATCTGCAATCAGTAAATCGAGATAGACGACCACACTGTCTGTTCCCTCCCGCGCCCTTTTGTGCAACCATTATAATGCGTACTTTGCTGTATTTTTTGGTATTGCTTGCCGCATCAAGTCGATTTTTGCCGCTTTAAACGCCTCTGCAACTTTACAAGTATTTTCCGTTTCCCCTGCTCCGATTTGATTTTTCCAAAAAAACAAAAGAGTCGGTTCATACTCTGAACCGACTCTTCCGAAACATTATTATTAAATTTAATTCGTCTGCGCCAAAAAGACAAACTGCCTGCATTTGAGCGAATCCTTTTTTGCCGCAAATTTTTATTTTACGCCTTTTAACTTTGTACCTTTATTTTAACGCCTTTTAACTTTGCGCCTTTTTTTTTACGCCTTTTCACTTTGCGCCTTTACTTTTTTATTCCCGCTTTGCTCCTTTCTGCCTTCTAGGAGCTTTGCCTTGCAAAAAACTTATTTCGTCCGCAGCGCGAAGGCGGGGCTGCGTTTTGCAAAAAACTTATTCCGTCCGCAGCGCGACGACAGGATCGCGTTTTGCCGCCGCCGAAGCGGGTACCAAACCGGACAAAAGCGTCAAAGCTACGCTGATCACGATCATGATGACGGCGCCGAAAACGGGCAGCGCCGCAAGCCCGGCAATCCCCGTCAAAGGCGTTAAGATCAAATTGATAACGACTTGCAAGATATAGGCCACTACAACGCCCAAAACGCCGGCGCATAGGCCTATGATGAACGTTTCCGCATTGAATACCCGTTTGATATCCTTTTTCCGTGCGCCGATCGCGCGCAAAATCCCGATTTCTTTCGTCCGCTCGACGACCGAAACATAGGTGATCACGCCGATCATCACCGTGGAAACGACGAGCGAAATGCCGGTAAACGCGACCAACACATAGGTGATCGCATCCAGCATCGTCTGCATAATGCCCATCAGCAAACCGACGGTATCGGTATATTGAATGGGATTTCCGATGAGATTTCCTTCCTCGTCCACTTTCGCTTCCTCCGTGCGGTTCCACGCTTCCAAGTAGTTCGTGATCTCATCTTTGCTGTCAAAATCCTTTGCGTAGATGTAGAGGGAGTTCGGCATATCGTTGCCGCCGATGGAACGGATAAACGTGTTCAGATAAGCATAATCTTCTTTTATTGGTTGTATAGCACCAGTTTCTTCATCTACGTTAACAAAAGGAGTTTTAAACTTTAATTGCTCATTCGGATAAACGCCTTCTTTTATGGGATCTGAATTTGCTTTCTGCCACTGCACGATCTTCGATTGCATATTCACGGCGATGATCTCGTTGATGAGCTCTTCGGTGAGATTCAAACCGACGGAGAGGCAGCCGTAGTTCAAACCGTCTTTCAGGCGCAGAACGCCCACCACGTCGATATTGACGCCCTCCTGTTCCGTCGCCGTCAGATCTTCCGCGCTCGTGCCGCGCGTAGGGTTATACGTAAAAGGATATCCGTCCTCGCTGTCGCCGGAAAGATACGCCGCATCGTTGTAAAGAAACGTGTATTGCTTATTTAAAAGCGTGTCATAGGAAATATCGATATTACTTTCGTGTGCATTCGTAAAGAGATTCAAAAATTCGCCCTGCTCGATAAAGCCGAGCTGCGCAAGGACAAGGTCAGTCATATCGTTTCCGCTTCCGACGACCATGAGAGCCTCGTTCGGACTCTGCGGCAGGCGGCCCTTTACGAGGTCGTACTGCGAATTGATATAGTCAAACGAACCTGCTTTGCTGATATCTTCTGTGCCCGGCATTTTATTGACGACATTTCCCATCGTATCGACGAGCGGCGCCAGCTGCGCATACTGTTCGTTCTGCTGCGAAAGCAGATTGATGTAATATTCTTTCAAGGAAGACAGGGACAAATTGACCGCCGTTTCCTCCGTACCCGGCTGGATCACGACGCCCGTATAGAGATTTTCAACGAGAGAAATACCGTACCCTTTCTGGATCGCATAATACCAATCCTGCGGCATACTTTCCACATAATCGATGTATTCGACGGTAATGTTGTTGGTTTTGACCATTCCCTGCGCGACGCGCGTTAAAAAGGAATTGACGTATATCTTATCGCCGAGTTTTTCGGGATCGGGCTTTTCGGTCGCGGAATCGATGCTCGCGAGAATGGAATTGTAGTCCATCGCCGTTTCGGTTATCGACAAAGGATAGTAGGACAGCATATCCTCTTCCGTGCGCTCTATATAATTGGAAAAGCCGCTGGAAAGCGCGAGAACCAAACAAACACTGATAATACCGATGCTTCCGGCAACGGAAGTTACGATCGTACGCGCCTTTTTGGTCAGAAGATTTCTGCCGCTGAGCATAAAAGCCGTCCAAAACGACATGCTCGTCTTTTTCTTTTGCTTGCGAATATCCTTTCTGCGGCATTTCGGCTCCTCTTTTTGCGAGGTCTGCGCGCAGCCGTCCGCGGCGGATTCCTTCGGACAGAAGGGATTGGTATCGCTGATGATCTCCCCGTCTTTCAGTTCCACGATGCGGGTGGAATATCTTTTTGCAAGCTCCGGATTGTGCGTGACCATGATCACCAGCCGTTCCGCCGCGATCTCTTTAATGAGTTCCATGATCTGGATGCTCGTTTCGGTATCCAGAGCGCCCGTCGGTTCATCGGCAAGCAGAATTTCAGGGTTATTGACGAGCGCACGGGCAATGGCGACGCGCTGCATCTGACCGCCGGACAGCTGATTGGGCCTCTTATTGATCTCATTTCCGAGCCCAACCCTTTCCAGCGCCTGCTTCGCGCGCGAGCGCCGCTCCTGCAAAGACACGCCCGAAAGCGTCAGCGCAAGCTCTACATTCCCCAAAACGGTCTGGTGCGGAATCAGGTTGTACGACTGAAAGACAAATCCGATGCTGTGATTGCGATACGCATCCCAATCCCCGTCTTTAAAGTCCTTCGTGGACACGCCGCGTATGTACAGATCGCCCGTCGTGTAATGATCCAATCCGCCGATGATATTGAGCAAAGTTGTTTTACCGCACCCGGAATGCCCTAACACGGATACAAATTCCGTCTTGCGAAAGTTCAGGCTTACGCCGCGCAGCGCATGCACTACCGTGTCCGCAACTTTATAATCTTTCGTGATCTTCTCCAATTTTAACATTGCCTGTTCCATATTGACGCCGTACTTCCCTATTTTTTATGCTTTTTTATGATTTCAGTGTTTACCTGCCGTTAAACGGACTTTGAAAGCCCCGCGCTTTACGCCAGCTCTACTCCGGCGCCGTTCAACGAAACAGCCGGAAAATCCGACTGCATACTATTGAACGCATCGATAAACTCGTTTGCGCTCTTTAAAAACTGATTGATCTTTTCTTCGCCGATCATATGAATAAATTTTTCGAACATATGATTGATGCGTTCCCGCATTTCATCATACAGTCCCCGGGCGCTCTTTGACAGTTCTATATAGGCGATCTTTTTGTCTTTTTCGTCCGGAACTCGCTGAACGATCCCCTTTCTCTGCAATTTGTTCACGATTTGCGAGACGGCGGAACGAGTAATCCCTAATATTTTCGCCAACCTGCTGGAAATAATACGTTTGCCCTCTTCGTTTGCACGAACAATCTCTTTCATCAGCTGCATTTCCGTATTATTGAAAGGAAGCGCATGATGAAAAATTTTAACGTCATCCATCCGTTTTGTCACTGCATTCAATTCTTGAAACAGTTCGTTTGCTTCCATAGCCGAAACCGTATCCTCCCTTGCTTGTTAAGTGCTTAATCATTGTAAATCATAAACTATTTTTCAAAAAATGTCAAATAAATACCGTTTTTCTACGTTGTTTTTCACAACAATATCATTTTTCAAAGCAAGAAAGGACAACACGCAAAGATGCGTAAAACAGGGGCATGGGAACAGATAGCTATTTTGCGGCGCTTCGCCTTGCGATCAGATAAAGCCCTCTGTATCACAAACGGATTTCATGCGCAAAAAAATGCCGCCGCCGGATCAAAACGGCGGCGGCATTTCAGATATCACCAATCCTGCTTTTTCAAAGATTTGGATTTGACGTCATCGTAATATTCAAAATATTTTTCTTTATAGCTGCTCTTTAATTTTTCTTCCTGCAAAAGTTCTTTAAGCTCGTCCGGCGTAAAATCAGAAAGATCCGCCTCCCCGTCATAGGAAGAAAATAATTTATATAAATCCGATTCAGACATTTTTCCGCTCCTGCCGCAACGGTCGAAATTTTTGTTTCTGCTTCAAAACCGTACAAAAAGTTGCCATACGGCATATCATTTTTTGTTACGGATCAGATACATGCTGGTACCGTCCGACTCCGTGCCGATACTGTATTTTTTCAGATACGGCATCAATCTCTCCATCAATTTTTTAAAGGAATTGCATCCGAAATTTTTGGGAATAAAATCCGAATATTTTTGTTTCATTTCCGAAGAGATCTGCGCATAAAACGCTTTTCCGTTGTTGTCGATCATGCGATCGATGATATTATGCAGATCGCTCTTTCGCTTATTGTCCAAAATTTCCGGTTCCTGCGCGGGAGACGCTAAGTTTTGCACTTGCTTTTCCGCTTTGTTTTTTTGCTGCTTTTCGGCCGCTTTTGTTTCGGCGGCGCCATCGAGATAAATGAACTCATTGAAAGCGTTGACAAAATTTTGGTTGACATTCCTGCCGCCCAAACCGATGACCGTTTTATTCCTCTCACGAAGTTCGCGAACCAGCCGCGTGTAGTCGGAGTCCCCTGCCGCTATACAGAAAACATCCACGTCTTTTTCATATAAGATGATCAGCGCCTGTATAATCAGCGCAATGTCGATGGTGTTTTTGCGCGGCTGTACTTCAAATTGCTGTACCGCCGTCATCGAATAGCGGTTCACCTCTTCTTTCCAGCCCTTAACGGAAGCCTTTGACCAATCAGCAAATATCCGCTTGACGATAATATTTCCGTAATTCGAAGCCTCGTCAAAAATTTGTTTCGCAGACTGCGCTCCCACATTTTCTGCATCGATTAAAACAGCTACGTTTGCCACTTTATCCATCGCTTTCCCACCCTTTACGCTCAAAACCGCCCTTGAAAGGAGAAAAGAATTAAAAAAAGACTCTTTCCCTTTCCATACGCATTTTTTTATTATTATACCACACGGGCTCAAAACCGTCAAATAAAAAGAAAGGCGCTTATTTGTTGTTTTCCGTTATTGCGTGTTGAATCGTATAAAATTTTGCTCAAAAATAAAAATTTTTATAAAAATGCAAAAATGAGCGCAAAAACGATTGAAAAATTTTAAAATTTTCTGTATACTGATAGTATAAAAATTTGGGGATGTAGCTCACCCGGTAGAGCGATACGTTCGCAACGTATAGGTAGTCAGTTCGAGTCTGATCATCTCCACCAACAAAAGAAGGCCACTTTTAAGGAGTGGCCTTCTTTGTTTGATACGGGGTTGTGAAGCCGCGAACCGGCGAGGCAGCGCCTCGGCTGTTCGGCTCGAAGAGCTTTGCGCACTGCGCAAGCCCTGATCATCTCCACCACACAATACCCAGTCGAACTTTTTTGTGACGAGCAAAGAGTTTTGGCTGGGTGTTTTTCTGTCCGAACTGAAATAATGTGCTTTTGCCCTTGAACCCATTATAAACCCTCCGAATTTGCTTTTTCGGGGGCGTAGGTTAGCATAGTTCCTCGCGGAAGTCAACGGTCGCAAAATCGTTGCTTAAAACACCCATAGAAAAACTTTTAGAGCCGAGCAAGGAGTTTGTCCTTGCTCGGCTATTTCTCTGTTCTATGTAGCATTTGCGCGTCTAAAACGCAACGATTTTTCTTTGTCCCGTTGACTTCCGCATACTTTATTTTGAATCTGCCGACATTTCCCGTCCCATGCTCCTTCGCCTCTTGCCCGAAAAAGGCAAAACAATTCGGAGGATGTAAAAATGGAAATGTTGGTAACAAAGTTCTCAAACGGAAAATATCGCAACGAAGGTGAATTGTTTGACGAACCTATCTCAAAGAAGAATGTAAAACTTATGGGCGAGATGATTGCATTGCAGACTCTTCGCACCTTAAAAAAGTACGATTGGAAAATTGCGGATAAGTATTATATCGGTTTAATCAAAGACCTTCACCATATGGGAGAGGTCGATTATATCGTATCAGACGGCTACGACGTAGCACAGACGGCTATCTGCTTTCTGTATCAATTCATCGGAAGAAAAGTATCAGACCTTTACGGCAAAGACAGACGTGGAAAAGAGATCACGATCAAACTTGCCTGCTATCGTGAAGTAGATGGAGAGCTTATGCGTTACCGCAGAAAGATGGAGAAAACATCGTATATTGATTTTACAAGCTATAAGGCACTCCCCATGGATCCCGTAAATTGCTTTGAGAAAGAACAGACGGATTACACAAAAGCAGAGGCAATCTTGGAAGGCATGCATCTGAATGAAATGGAGCTTGCCGTACTTGACTGTGTTCTGAGAGGTCTGGTGCGATCCGAAATAATCGCTGAACTTGGAATCGGGCGCGGCAGTATCTGTTACAGAAAAAGACAAATAAGATCAAAATATCAACCATATATCGGTTTTCTCCAATGACGGAGAGACTTAATTTTTTCTTATTTACAAAAACCATAAAATAACCTGTTGGCAGTTAGGCGTGAGCTTGTCATAGACGAGTGCGGCGGCGCTACGCGCCGCCGCAGACAAGCTCACGCCTAAAAACAGACCGAAACGCAACCGCTTAAACGGGCGGAACAAAAAAACACGCAGCGACAGAAATGCCCGCCGCGAAAAGGCGTCCGCGCTAACCCGCTTGCGGATCGCCTTTTTTTCTCGCGGCGGGCGGGCTTTCGTTGCAGGGCTGCGGCATGTTTTTGTTTGTTATCCCGTCCTTTCTCCTTCGGCATAGTGCATAACTCTGAAAAATTTTTTAATTTTTCTTAAAAATATGCGAACATATGTTTGATTTTTT